>VBQP01000046.1:0-6305 GCA_008297795.1 Thermoplasmata archaeon
GGAATAAAATTCTTGGCATTTCCTCCAAGATTTTTAAAAATTGTAGAAAAAAGACCGAATTCTTTTTCTACTTTTTCAATCATTACTATACTGCCCAAAGGATATGTTTTGTTTTTCATAAGCAGATATTGGTTTTACCAATATCTTTCCTTTGGGCAATGATTAAGTGGCGAAGTCAAGTTGCAAAAAACCAGGATAGGAAAGAACTGCCTGATAGGTGGAGAAACATTCATAATGCCGGGAGTGACAATAGAGGACAACGTCGTTCTTGGCTCAAAGGCAATGGTTCCCAAAGGCATGACGCTGAAAAGCGGAAAAACATATGTGGGCATACCTGCAAAGCCGATTAATTGATCAGGCAATCTTTCTTCCGAATGTCAAAAAACCGGTATGCATTATACCCCTCGGAAAGGGATGGGTGTATCCTGCGACAGACTTCCATTCGCGCTGTATGTTCTCCACCATCTTTATGTGACTGAATCCCGATTTTTCCATTTCGCTTCTCACCTTTATCTGCTGTTCTATGTGAGGGGAATAAACAACAAGCCACCCTCCCGATTTCAGATGCTCAAATGCCCTGCCAACCAGGTTCTCAGCACCCTTCAGGTCAAATGTTACCATATCAAGCCCTTCCTCATCAAAGTTCCCCATATCTTCATTTTTGATTTCAACTATGCCGTCCATGCCGCACATGGAAATATTCTTCCTTGCCTTCTCATAAAATTCCTTCCTCTTTTCATATGTATAAACCTTTCCTTCACTGCCCACAATATGCCCCAGAAAAATGGCAAGAAAGCCGGAGCCGGAGCCGCCGTCCAGGCATCTCCATCCCCTGCCAACTCCAGTTACAGCAACTATTTGTGCAGCATCCTTTGGCATTATTATCTGCGCTCCTCTTCTGCATTTTTCCAGGAGGTCTGTAATTGTTGGCTCAACGACGACAAATTCCTCGCCGCCTGCCGAAACTTTTTCCCCTATTTTCGCATTGCTTATATCAACCCTGCCGACATGTGTGTTCACCACGCCTCTCCTGACCAGAAACTTCCTTTCCTTATGGAGAAGAAGTACATATTCTGACATATTTTTTCACCTCATTGATTTCTTTTTTAAACTCCTCATCGCTCATTTTTCTGGGGTAATTGTAAATCGGTCCGCCCACTCTCTCGTTGTAAAAAGGACGGTTGCATGAAGGGCATCCTGAAGTCAGAAATGCCTCCCTGCATATGCCATAGCCATCGATATGCAGTTCCTTCATTTTCCCGTCCTCGAACTCGAAACTTCCCTTCCCTTTCTTTATAAGACATCTTGCAATCTGCATCGCACGATATCGCCCCATTTCAGGAGGTTCTCCGCCCCTGAGAGGCGTGTATGAAAAAAGTGCAACCTCTATACCCTGGCGGTACATATCCCTCATGATTCTTACTGCGTCCTCGTCGCTCTCCCCCAGCCCTATTATGATATGAGCTGTTGCATTTCCGAAAACGGATTTTGCAGTTCTCAAGCCATCCAGATATTCATTCCATGGTGGAACGTTTTTCTTCCATCTGTTGAAAAGTTCTTCCGTGCAGCAGTCTATGCCTATGCCCACCCTCTCCACGCCCGCCTCCTTCAGCCGCTCCATGTTTTCCCTGCTGGTGGGATTCATTGAAACAGATATGGGGGTAGATGTATTCATTTTTTTCACAGCTTCGATTATATCTTCCACCACGCCATTGTAGTACAGGCTCTGTATGCATATCCTTCCCGCTTTTCCCTCGAGGTTGCTGGTTGCATTTTCAACCGGAAAGGAGGGCCATCTCACCCTTGAAAGGAAATCTTTCCCCTGTGTGCAGTAAGCGCATTTCCCCGTACATTTTTCTCCCACCATGAAATAGAGGGTCGTGGGCTTTACATCAATCTTCCACTCTGCAAGCCCTAACAGAGGGGCTGTTCCTGAGGAAACCCGTATCCTATCCATCATAGCCACCTTCTCCCACCATGGGCACAAAAGAGCAACCTCCGAGATTTTTCTCCGTTATTTTACCATCTGCTTTCTCCACCAGAATCAAATCACATATCCTCCCGCCGACAGGAACAAGCATCTTCCCGCCATCAGAAAGTTGCTCCACGAGGCGGGGCGGGACGGCGGGGGCGGCACATGTCGCATATATCCTGTCAAAAGGACTGTGTTCAGGAAGACCGAGAGAGCCATCACCTACAATGACAGTGATATTTTTTATTCCCAGTTTTTCGAAATTTGCCATGGCTTTTTCCGCAAGTTCCTTTATCCTTTCCACAGTATAAACATGCCCATCCCTCACTATTTTCGCGGTTACGGCTGCATGGTATCCTGTCCCTGTGCCCACCTCCAGAACCCTGCTATTTCTTTTTAAATCAAGAGCCTCTGACATTATGGCAACCATGTGGGGGGCTGATATTGTCTGCCCGTAGCCTATTTCAAGAGGCGTGTCGTTGTACGCATATTTTCTCATGCTTTCTGGAACAAAAATCTCTCTTGGCACATCTCTCATTGCATCTATGACACTATCGGAAGTGAGATAGCCGCTCTGCATGAGATGACGTATAAGCCGTTCCTTTTCCACATGAGATAATTTTAAGTTTGTATATAAACTATTTCGACGTTGCCATGATTGTCATATCAGAACAAAATTGATTTAACAGAACAAATTTTATATATTATTTCTGAATAGTACTTCGTGGAAAAGGGAGAACGAAGTCTCGGGGAGGCAATAAATGAACTCAGGTCCAAAGTTGCTGAACTGAGCAATTTCGTTGAAATATACTCTATTGCTACCAGAAACAGCATAATGTTTAACCTTGACAGAAAGGGCGATTTCATTTCTGCAAAGAAGGGAGACTCCCCGCTCCGTGAAATCGAGGGAAAATCCTTTTTGTCCGTATTGAAAGAAGGAGAAAGGAAGAAAGCAGCCGAAAATTTCATGAGATGCCTGGAGGGAGAAAGAGTCAGCACATCTGTGGAGACAAAAGACGGAAAAACATTCAATGTTGTTGCAATGCCAATCACAGATGCAGGAACGGAGGGCATCCAGGGAATAGCAATGGAGGAAACGAGACGGGGCGAATTCGAAGAATTATTTGATGCAATTGGAGAAGCAATGTGCATATCAGACCTGCTCGGCAATATAGAAATGGCAAACCGCCCGTTCAGTTCCCTTCTGGGATATGAAAACATAAAAAGCAAAAACATATTTGATTTTATAGACGATGCCAGTTCTCCAGAAATAAGAGAAGGTGTAAGGGAGGCGCTTGCAGGCAGAAGGCAGAAGAAAGAGGCGTATGTTGTAGCTGCTGACAGAACCAAAATCCCTGTCGAAATTGAGATATCTGAAGTGAATGGCATGGAGTTGCTGTTCAGGATAACCGAAACAAGATACAGAAACAGAATCGAGAGGGAAATAGAGGAAATCTCAGAGAAAAAAGATGAACGTTTGCAAGACTTTAAGGAAAAACTCTCCATGATTTCAGAATTGGATGGAAAAACTTCTCTGCAGGACCTGTACGACGCTGCGATACGCACGATAATGAAATTTTTTGATGCGAATTCCTGTTTTATAGGAATGTTTTCTGAAGGAGAATTCAATATCGTGGCATATCATGGGGACAAACCATCAGATGTACCAGTTGATGGAATAATGGAAGCAGCATCGAAAAACGGATTGTACGAGATATACGGAGAAGAAAATCATGTGTATGCCCCCCTCTCTGTTCATAAAAAAGTTACAGGAGCAATAGGGTTGAAACTTGACCCTGAACTTTCAGATGAAGATGTCATGCTGCTCAAAATTTTAGCCATGTATTTTGCAAAATCAGCAGCATATGTCAGCAGCGAATCCTCACTGAAAAGTTACAGAGAGACAATGAGCAGGGCGGTTGAGGGCATGTACCGCACAACTTTTGATGGGAAAATAGTCAAGGTAAATCCTGCGTTTGCCCGCATTTTTGGATACGAAGGAAGGGAGAAAGAACTGAAAAAAATAAATGCAGAGAACTTGTTTTTAAACCCGGAAGACAGAAAAAAATTCATTGGGATTCTTGAAAGAGATGGAGTGGTTCAACATTTCGAAACAAAATATGTAACGAGGAATAAAAAAGTTATATTTGGCAGGGAATCTGCCTGGATAATCAACGACAGCAATGAAAAGATGATTGAGGGCATGTTCCAGGACATAACACATGAAATGAAAATGGAGGAGGATGCAAGATTTTACAATTCCCTCCTGCGCCATGACATATACAACAAAAATGAGATTGCAATAGGTTATATCGGGCTTTTGAAAAGCAGCGACCTTTCCGAGAAAGAGAGGAAAATCATAGATAAGGCTGTGAGGGCGATAACAGAGGGAAACAAACTGATAGAGACTGTGAAAAAACTTGAGATAATCAGGGAAAAAAAGGAGATGAGCAATATAAACATAGACAACATAATGAAGCAGGTCATAGAGCATTACGCCGAAGAAGCGAGAAAGAGGGATATTGAAATATCATACGAGCCTTCAGGCGCTATTGTGATGGGCAACGAACTGGTGGAAGACATATTCTCAAATCTTTTGAAGAATTCAATAGAACATTCCTACGGCCAGCATATAAAAATATACGCAAAGGATGATGACGAGGGATGGAGCATCTTCATGGAAGACGACGGAGTGGGCATCCCCGAAGAAGAAAAAAACAAGATATTCCAGCAGGGCTGGAAGGGGCAGGGAAGCACAGGGAGCGGACTGGGGCTTTATCTGGTTAAAAAGATAGTTGACGGCTTTGGCGGGAAAATATGGGTGGAAAGCGGCGAGGATGAATATCCTGAAGGCTGCAGGTTTGTCGTATGGTTGAAGAAGGGAGGTATTGCTACCAAAAAAAACCGGAGTGAGATAATAGGAAACGAATCCAGGGTTGCAAGAGTCAGATGGTAATCAGGAAGATGTCCAGACAAAAAATGTGAAACCTGCAAATCCCGAACTCGATACGGAGAATAACCCATCCCATCCGACAACGCCTATGAATCCAAGAGTTAAAATTCTGTGGGAACCGTAAATTGTTGTCGAGTCACCGGACGGCATAATGGGTATTATGTCTGTTTCTGCATTTTCCCCACGATAGTTGCAGTATATTGCAGACGGAAAAAGCGATAAACTTATGCTCCACAGTGACAACTTCAAAATGCTCGGCGGAAATGCAAAATGAAAACCATCGCCAGCAGACATTATGAAGTACAACTTCAATCCACTGTCATTTAAGAATTGCCGTATCGCTTTATCTTCCCTTGCCATTTCTGCGCACTTCTCTGCTATAGCCCTGGAAAAATCCTTGCTGTAAGGCAAAAACATTTTCACTGTTTCGGTCTCTCCCCCGGGCAGATATTTCGTGAACGTGACATATCTTCCATCTTCCGAGCCAGATGATTCAGCAGGAAAAATTGCAGGGATAATAATGGCGAACAGCAAAACAAGAGAAAGGAATTTTTTGCCCATGGAATAATATCAAACGGCTGTATTTAAAATCTACTCTTCCCCTTCCTCAGTTATGTTTTCAAGAATTTCCATGGGATTTTTAACAACAAATTTTGGATAAAGTATCACATTTGTAATGCATCCGAATTCTGTGACATAGTATTCATGATCCCTGCTTATGACACCTGACATTCTGAATTCCATTTCTTTCATTTCCTCGGAGAGATTTATGGCGCCCTCCGTGAATTCCATGAATGCGCCTTCCGCCTCAATTCCCTTAACACCACCTATTATTATCTCCAGATTGAAAATGCACTCCCCTATTTTCTTTCCATCTGTGATTATGTCACCCATCCCTATGTAAAGCCCCGGGAATTCCTTGATGTCATATTTCATGATAGGTAAAAACATCTCCATTAATAAATATTTTCAGGCGTTCTGGTTTTTGATTTTTTTCTTGAGGTACCAGTAAAGAGGATAAGGTATCATAATCGCCCATAAAATGGCGGCGCCTATCATTACCTCAATGCTTTCGAGATTTGTAAGGGCATATGCAAAGTAAACGAAAGAAACAGCAGGAAGAACAATAAGAACATAAAAAATGAATGTTATGTCTGCCATAAGATTCTTTTTCTCCGACATGTTTGCACCACACCTATATCTGCCATCACATTAAAAAACAATCGATTTGCACTCACGTCTGGACATACTTGAATATCCAGGATTTGTAAGATTCACCGAACGATACTCCCACAGCCCCTGCATTTATTTCGTCCATTCCGTCGTTATCGAAATCTCCCACGCATGTAACCGCAAGCAATCCATACGTATCTTTTATCA
>VBQP01000046.1:6343-7680 GCA_008297795.1 Thermoplasmata archaeon
ATATGGACGTAATTTGTTCCGACGCATACTTCAGGAATGCCATCGAGGTCAACATCCCCGACGTCTATTGCCTCTATTGTGCCCTCCTCTCCGTCCCAGTAATGGCTCCATTTCTCCTCATAGGCAGTTCCGTTCCATTCAAATATTTTCAGCTCGGGGGCATAGAAGGTTACATGTATTTCAGGGATTCCGTCACCATCGCTATCTTTCGAAACACATCCGAAAGGATATATCTCCTTTTCTCCATAAGTTGAAACAACTGTTGGCTCCCATGAGTCTGACATTCCATTCCAGTTCAGAACAACTGTTTCGTTCGTATTGCATATTATCTCATTTTTCCCATCATTGTCAACATCTGCAATCCAGGGGAAATAAATGCTTTCTTCACCTGGAGCATTCCACTCGCTTTCTTTAACAAACTTGCTGCCGTCCCAGCTTAAGACGAGAACTTCAGGTATGGATGGGTCATTATAACCGCCTGTCACGACCACTTCATTTTTTCCGTCATTGTCAGCATCGCCGACAACGCAGTCAAGAGTGGTTTCCCATCCTCTGCTATCTGCAACAACATACATTCCCATCTTCCTGTAATTGCTGCCGTCCCATTTGAACGCAGAGAAGTGGCGACCCCACGCAACCACCTATCTCATTTTCTCCGTCATTGTCAATATCTGCAATGGAAAAGCCGGTTGCAGAGCCGAATCCCATGAAACTGTATCCTATGCCGAAAACAGGGTCAATGATTTTTGCCTGCTCGTAATATGTTTTCCTGCCCTCATCCCATTTCATTACCCTCATAAAAGGATCTCTCCCTCCTATCAGCAACTCGTTCTTCCCGTCATTGTCGGCATCTCCTACTGGTTGAGGACCCTCATAGCGGGCAGACCAGAAGGGCATTTTCCCATAATCTTTCTCCCACTGTATTTCATATGAGCCATCATTTTCCGATATGCTCTGGGTCGGGCATTGCAGGGCATCATCTCCGTATTTTTCATTCGAAGCCGAAAGAGAGAAACTGCTCAAAAATAACAGCACCATCACCACTGCAGAAATGACTTTCAAACCTGTTCTCATGAAATTTGATAACATACAGGGCAAATATAATCTTTATCATTTCCATTTCGCAATGTATTTAAAGTTACTCGAAATTCAGGGAGTTCATAGTGAGGAGATATAATGGAGGAATACGAGCTTGTAAGGAATGCTGCCGGGAGGCTTGTGCCCACAGTTGTAAATGGAAGGAAGGTTGTTCCGTTTAAAGGAGTGAACAAATACCGTCCCATCGGGAGAAAGGCATCACCACCGATACCCACCTGCATTGACTACCCATCTGATGG
>VBQP01000047.1 GCA_008297795.1 Thermoplasmata archaeon
AAAAATTTTGATAAAAAGTGCTCCCGCCGGGATTCGAACCCGGGTGGCCGGCTATCTTTGAACCCCTTTGGAAAAGGTATTTCGCCCCAAAAGGGCTCTCGAAAGGCCGGAATGATTGACCGGACTACACCACGGGAGCCTTCTTCAATAGCCCTGGGCAGATTCGAACTGCCGTCATCGGGTCCAAAGCCCGATATGATAGCCGCTACACCACAGGGCTATATCGGTAATGGAATATCACTTTTCATATATAACTTTTGATGGTGAAGAGTATGGCATGGGCAAAAAAAATATATGGCATGAGACAATAACTGGGCGAGAAAATGAAAATGAAAATAATTTCAATAATGGTTGCAATAATGTTTTTACCTCTGGTTGCCGCCCTCCCATCAGATGCGCAACTTGAAAAGCCGAACTGGAGCGTGGGGGATTACTGGGAATACAGCGGAACATATGCAGGAACTGCTTCAATGTCAGTGGAGAACGCAACGCTCACATCAACCATTGATTCCACCGTCTCCCTGAGGGTTCATGTGAATGATGTGCAGGTAAAGCAGATAAAAGGAGAGTATGTTGGCTGTTACATTCTGGATGTTGCGAGTACAATATCGGGAACCTATACATATGAACTGGGGCAGCAGCATTACAGCGGAAATTTTGCATTTAATATCAACGGAACAAGCATATTTGCCACAAACACTCTTGCTGTCGTAAATACCGATATAAGTGTGGGGGTTGACATAAATATTCCAAATATGCCTCCCTCTCTATCAACTGAAACAGATTATGACCCTCCGTTCGATTTCATGCAGTTTCCGGTCTCTGAGGGAGAAAAATGGACTTCCAGTACAACCACAACAACCTCGTATATGGGCGGCGAGCCGAGCACAGCCCAGCTTTCATTCTCCTTTGAATGCACAGGAAAGTCAGGAGACAGATATATCATAAAAACAGATTATATCCCTTTCATAGGTGATTTGATTCCGATAAACAACACACTCATACTCTGGTCAGACAGCAAGGGCATGATAGATGAGATAAGGGGGCAGTCGCCTGAACAGACACTCAGCATAAAACTAACAGATTACAAATATGAAGCAAAGGCGAATTTACCGCCAAACGCAAAGTTTTCATACACTCCATCTAATCCATCTGTTGGTAGCGTCGTCACATTTGATGCGAGTTCTTCAAACGACTCTGACGGCAACATAGCTTTCTATCAGTGGGATTTCGGCGACGATATAGAAGGAACGGGGCGTGTTGTTACTCACCAGTACGGCTCAAATGGAAAATATACAGTAACGCTTACAGTCCTTGATAACTACGGGGAAAGTGACACATATTCAAAAGTTATAGATGTTTCAGGTGGCGGGGGCGGGGACAGCAACTCCTCTCCCGGGTTTGAAACTGCGGGCATATTTCTTTCATTGCTTGCTGCAGCATTGATTCTGGGCAGGAAGAAGATATTGCATCGATAAGCCCGAGCCCGAACTGCTACAGAGTTCGGTATGCATGAAAGGCGCATAAGGGTGCATGAAAGGCGAGAAAGGCAATAAAGGTAGCAGGGCAAACATGAAAGGCGATGGTAAAAGGGATTGCAGAGGAATAAAGAAATTAAAATCAGGTAGGTTTAAATAGAGTAGCATAATTAAAAATAAAAGTTATATAGGGGTATTCATGCAATATGACGTACTAATCAAAAGACCTAAGCTCACAATACTTGTTTTTACCCTGATAACACTCCTTATATCCACACAGGCACTGAATGTTGCAATATCTTCTGACATAGAACTTTACATGCCTTCTAACGAGCCGAGTGTGGTGACCCTCAACAATATAAGGGCAAACTGGCCTGTAGATTCCATACTCATTTATGTAAGTGCAGATAATATTACCGATGTTTCAACGCTGAAAGAGATAAATGCGATGGAAGAGGCATTGAATCCTGAAGAGGGAGATGGGGATGATGTTATCTATACTGCCAGCATAGCATCTTTTTTGAGAGATACGAACAAAATATTCCCGGTCATAGGAAGCGATAAAATACCTGACAGCCAGTGCGATGTCGATTTCCTTTTAAGGCTCATCCCTGATGAGATGAAATATAAATTTATAACGCCTGACAACAAAAACGCAATCATAATTGTGACAACAAAAAAGGATGTTGATGCAAACGATTTGCTCGATAACAAGGTGTACCCGCTTCTCGAGACAACTACCGAAACAGAGATGACGGCGACAGGGACAATCACGATGTATAAGGAAACAGTGGACTGGATAATGGGGCGCATTTACAGCGTCATATTGATATCTGCCCTTCTTCTTGTTCTCACAATTCTGGCATTTCATAAACGCATGAAAGCGGTTATAATCGCCATAACCCCCATAGTATATGCAGTTGGACTCACTTTTGGCACGATAGGTATGATGCCCAACATAAAATTCGCTCCGACTGTCATAGCAGTTGTACCGCTGCTTGCGGCGCTCGGAATTGCTTACTCTCTGCATATGATAAACCATTTTGCAGAGGAAGTTGAGAAACATCCACCGAAGGAGGCGATAAAAAGAATCATACCGACTACAGGAAAGGCTGTTCTGCTCTCTGCCATAACAACCATAGTGGGATTTGCATCCTTGCTCTCCTCCACAATGCCTCCCATAGAAAATATGGGTCTTGCTTTTCTTATAGGGGTTCTTTACTCATTTGTTGCCACCATGGTCATGGTCCCTCCCATGCTGCTTGTGTTTAAATACAGGGGGAAGGGGGTGGAGGGGTGGCGCTCTTTCTCAAGACTTACAAGGTATAAGAAGCACATAGCTCTTCTTTTCATCGTGCTTACAATACTGTCAGCCGCAGCCATCCCCAGCATTTCCACAAAAACATCAATATGGGAAATGATGCCCTCGAAGATGGACAGCAGTGTTGCAATGAATGCCTATTCCAGTAAATTCGGCGGGGGGCAGCAGGAGGTTTTTGAAATAAGCGCAGACAGGGAAGGAATACTTGAACCATCTCTTCTGAAGCAGATGGAGGCAATGGAAGAAGCAATAAATGTCGGGGTGGAAAATGCATCTGCATATTCAGTGGTTGATGTGATAAAAAGGCTTAATTTTGGAGTCATACCTCCCACCAAAGAAGATGTTAAAATACTGGTGGAGACAAAATTGCCCGAAAAGTACAAAAAGATGATGCTGAACGACGATTACAGCAAAACACTTGTTTATGTTGATATGCCTGTAATGTCCACAAAGGATACAAGAGAGGCTATAGGCGGAATAAACCAGATTCTTGACCAGTACAGGAATAAAACCCAGACATCGAAGGAGAATATCACCCAACTTGTGGGGCTTGGCACAATAACAGTTTCGGTAAATGGAATGCTCATGGAGCAGCAGTTCAGATTCATGTTCCTTTCCCTCCTGCTGGTTTTCATGTGCCTTGTGCTCGTATTTCGCTCTTTCAAATATGCGGCAATAACATTTCTGCCGATATTGCTCATACTTGTATGGGAATCTGGAGCCCTTGTTTTGACAAACATACCCCTAAATGTTGCAACAATAATGGTCTCTTCAATTGCAATAGGCGCAGGCATAGATTTCTCCGTTCATATCACCGAGAGAGTCAGGGACGAATTGAAGGACAGGAGGAAGACACCCCTCGAGGCAGTGAAAACAGCGGTGGCTACAAAGAGCCCATCGCTTATTGAAGCAACTGTCGCACTTGTGGCAGGCGGCATTCCCATTATACTCATGGAATATGAAATGATAACGCAGTTCATAGTGCTTGTTCTTATCATGCTTGTTTTTGCATGTGTTGCATCATTGCTGGGACTTGCTGCTCTATATTCCCTCAGAAACGGAAAATGGCTGGAGAGCTGGGGAAGATAAAATCCGGTAACTGATGCCGATTTTATGCCAATGTAAACAGAAAAGACTGGATTGAACAGAAAAGATATGGTTATCTCAGATAAATGATTGCAAACAATGGTGCAAATGGTTATGCGTTTTCATTCACTCCCATTTTTCGAGATTTTCCTGGAATCTCTCTCTTTCCCCTTCAAGTTTTATAGGATATTCACCTGTAACGCATCCGAGGCACAAATCATCTCTCTCCATACCGATTGCTTCCACCATTCCATCTATCGATATATATCCGAGAGAGTCTGCATGTATTTTTTCCCTTATTTCCTCCACATCACTTCCATGTGCTATAAGTTGCTCTCTCGTCGTCATGTCTATGCCGAAGTAACAGGGTGCAATTATCGGAGGAGAGCCAATGCGAACATGGACTTCCTTTGCACCCCTCGAGCGAAGTAGGTCAACCATCTGTCTCATTGTTGTGCCCCTCACAATGGAATCATCAACGAGCACAATCCTTTTCCCATCAACAATACTCCTTATGGGATTTGTTTTCAGAAGTATGTATTTCTGCCTCAGATCCTGTGTCGGCATTATGAAAGTTCTCCCTACATACCTGTTTTTCATAAGCCCTTCAGCTATCGGTATGCCTGACTTTTCCGAATATCCGTAAGCATGCGCCCTCCCGGAATCTGGAACAGGAACTACAAGGTCTGCATCTACTGGATGCTCCACAGCAAGCCTTTCTCCTATTTTTTTCCTTGTCATGTATACATCTTTTCCATCTATTATGGAATCTGCTCTGGCAAAATACACGTACTCGAAAAAGCAATGCGCTTTGTTTTTCTCTTCCATCAGAGGATAGGAGATGTATTCATCTTCAGTGATTTCTATCAATTCCCCAGGTTTCACATCCCTTATCAGTTCAGCCCCGAGCACATCGAGAGCCACTGTTTCAGATGCTATAACATACCCGTTATCCATTTTCCCCAGGCAGAGTGGTTTTATGCCGAGAGGATCCCTCAAGCCGAAGACCCTGTTATTGAACATTATTGCGAGGGAGTAGGAACCCTGGATATTCCTCATCATGCTTTTTATTGCCTTCTCGAAGTTTTTCGTTTTGAGATAATCGGAAAGCAGGAAAGCCATTGATTCCTCCTCACTTCCCATTGAGAAGTTATGCCCTTCTTTCAGCAATCTTTCTTTCAGTTCGCCCGAGTTTGTTATTATCCCGTTGTGGGCGAGCGCAATGTCGCCTGCGGAGGTGTGGACAAGGGTGGGCTGGGCATTATAGGGGGAAGATATTTTTACAGAGTAGTATGTATGACCTATGCCTCTTTTTCCCTTTATGCCATTTATATCTATATCTTTAAAAGCCTCGTTCACGAGTCCGAGCCCTTTGTAGCATTTAATTTGCTCAGAATCGTCATAAACTCCAATCCCCGCCGCCTCCTGCCCCCTGTGCTGCAATGCGTTAAGAGAAAAATACAGATACGGGGCAACATCAACTTTTGCTGCAGCTGCTGCTATGCCGCACTTCTCCCTCATTTTGCCCAGTTATAACTCTTCATTCTTTTTGATTTCCCGAAGCCGCAGGAGGCGCATACCTTTGTCCTTATGTTGAATGCTCTTTTCCCGCATCTTCTGCATATGATATGGGTCTTTCCTCCTCCTGACTTGGATGGTGTTCCTTTTGTCATTTTATCACGGTGAAATATATATTATGTTGTCCCCTCTGACAATCACTTTTTCCATACTCCTTTTTTTCTCACCCTCTAAGAACTCCTCTGCATCTTTGAGGATGAGGTTGAGATGGGGATGATCATATCCCTCCAGTATGCCCCTGTATTCTCTGTTTCCCCTGAGTTCCACTATCACTCTCTTGCCAATGCTACCGTGTATCATTTCGAGGGGTTTCATTGGTAGTGTATGGGGGTCATATACTTAAATATTTGGTATTGAAAAATGCCTTATCTCGTTCAATATCGAGGGATTTTGGTTGGAGCAAATATATTATATACTGGTATACAATATACGTTTATGGCAACCACCATAAAAGTGAGTAAAGAACTCCTTCGTGAATTAGAGGAGTTAAAAAAAGAAAAGAAAAGCAAGTCATATGAGGAGGTGTTAAGACAACTCATAAGGAGGGAGAAGGCGCTAAAAAAATCCCATTTTGGAAGTTTACCTGAGTTAGAGGAATTTCAGAGGGAAGAAATTGACCGTTTTGATTGATTCCT
>VBQP01000048.1 GCA_008297795.1 Thermoplasmata archaeon
CCTTTGCTTCGCCATGCTTGCCTGGCTTGGATGTCGTTATGCTGACTATTTTGCACGGCTCGTCGTCTATTATAACATACCTATTTACCTTTAATTCTCGTACTTCGGCAACTTCTTTCATTTGAGCACCACGAAACGAAATGCAGGAACCCATAAATAAGGTTTTGGAAAGTTTTGTGAAAAAGTTATAAAGAATCCGAGCATCCAAAAGCATGACATTTGTTGTTTACTCTGATGATTTTGCACTTCATCGAAGTCCAGGGCACCCCGAAAGGCCAGAAAGGGCGGTTTCAGCAATGGGTTTTCTCAGAAGTATGCCGTTTTTTGAGGAATTGAATTTAATGAATCCTGTTGCACTTGGTGAAGATGATATTTTGAGAGTCCATTCGGTGGAGATGGTCAGTAGGGTGAAAAACACGGTGGGGTGGCTCGACCCCGATACATATGTCACAGAAAATTCATATGAAATAGCAAAACTCGCAGCAGGAGGGGTTGTAAATGCATGTAACGATGTTTTGAATGGAAATGAGAGCAACGGATTTGCCATTGTCCGCCCTCCTGGTCATCATGCCACCAAAGACCGCTCCATGGGATTCTGTTTGTTCAATAACGTGGCGATTGCTGCAGATATCATTGCCAGTCAGGGGAAAAAAGTTCTGATATTTGACCATGATGTTCATCATGGCAATGGAACATGTGACATTTTTTATGACAGAAAGGATGTACTCTATCAGTCAATTCATCTGTCACCGCATTACCCCGGCACAGGCATGGCTGAAGAAATAGGGCGCGATGAAGGAGAGGGATTCACTGTCAATGCGCCCCTGCCGAGGGGCGTGGGGGATGGAGGGATTGAAAAACTGCTTGACGAGATAATGATTCCGATAGCAGAGCAGTTCTCGCCGGATTTCATAATATTTTCTGCTGGCTTTGACTCTCATCATTCTGATGAACTTGGGGGACTTGCCCTCACAGTGAATTTTTACGGTGAAATGGTAAAAAAATTCAGTGCGATTCAGAGCAAAATTGTATGCGTGCTGGAAGGGGGCTACAAATTGGATGTACTCGGAAAGGGGATTGCAAGCGAGATAGCAGCCATGCTTGGCAAGAAATTAGAGTTTGAGGATCATTTCCCCGTGGCAAGGGACGCAGATGGAGTAATAAAAAATCTGAAGGAATTGCTTGGCAGTTACTGGGATTTGTGATCAGATGCTATCTTCACAGTTGTTTTTATTCCGCCGCGTATATTGAATTCGCCTGTTACTTCAATAAACTTTGGATTCAATAGAGATTTCAGATCATTGTATATTCTGTTCGTTGCCTCCTCGTGAGTTATGTGAAGATTGCGATAGGAATTCAGATATAATTTCAGAGATTTTAATTCCACTATGTACTTGTCAGGTATGTATCCTATCTTTATGGTTGCAAAGTCAGGGTAGCCCGATTGTGGGCAAAGGCACGTGAATTCGGGAAATTCTATATTTACAGTATAATCATTTTCCTGACTCGGATTGTCCCATGTTTCGAGTTTTGCACTTTCTATTGCTTTCTCTCCGTATTTCTTTTCTTCCATCCGACTCGCTAATGGACTTTTGATATTTAACAATATTTGTGCCAACAATTTTATAATCCATGCCCATAAATACTGCGTGCGAATAAACAGGGTTATGGCGGCATGTTTTATCATCACCTCTCTTTTCACAATCTCGATATTCGCTGCTCCCTTTGCAGTGAGAACCGGCGAAGTAAGAAATCTTGAAGGAAACGCATGGAAGATAGATTACAGAGAGAAGTGGGATGCCATGCCGTTATTCCCCCGCATTGTATACTACATTGGCGACATAAACTGCCACCAGAAATATTATCGCTCATATTGTCTGAACGAAAATCAGATGCCTGTATGCTCCAGGGATACGGGACTTCTTATCGGACTTTCATCAGCCTTTTTTGTATTCATGTTTTCAGAAAGGAAGAGCACAATAAAAGCCACTGCCATAAGCATTTTCCGTAACAAAATAAAAGATGCAAAAAAAATCATAATTTTATTTTTGATTTTCATACTTCCTGCTGTAACTGATGGTTTTCTCCAGTTGTTAACTTCATACGAAAGCAACAATGCCTTCAGATTTGCAACCGGATTTTTAATGGGTATGTCAATCTCATTCTTTGTTTCTTTGATGCTCCTTACAGACCCCCGCATTTCCTCATAGCACTTCTATTTCTTCAAAAGAACCTCTCCGGAGTATTTCCAGCAATGATTTCCCTGCTTCCATAACCTTCTCGCTTATGCCCGAGTAAAACTGTTCGGGCTGTATCCCTATGAGGATTACATCTACACCTTTTGTTTCCTGAATATGTTTTATAAAAATCGAGAGGGGCAGCGAATGGGTGGAAAAGCCTGCCAGTCCTATCCTGTCTTTTGGGATTATCCTCATTTCACCTGCGTCAAGACCCATGTCTGCGGCATCAACAATGACAACCTTTTTTGCATCACTCCTTTTTATTTCGGAGGTATAATTCTCCGGCACTGTAAAGCAGTCTATCGAGCGCCATCCTTCGTGAGAGAAATTTCTGGCTACCCATACCCCTATGCCGTCATCACCGTTTGCTTCATTTCCCACTCCGAGCAGTATGTTCATCATATGCACATGCAGAATCGCCTATAAAAAAATGAGCATTCACCCTCCTTCAACCGGAGGGAATATTGCAACTTCATCCCCTTCTTTGAGAATTTCTTCTCCACTGGCATACCTGTGGTTTAAGGAGAGCACAGTGTATTCTGAAAGTTTTTTTAACTTCGGGTAACTACCCATGAGCATATCCATCAGTTCCTTCAATCTCATGCCTTCGTCAACCTTCATATTTATCTCGCTTCTTCCCACCGCCTCCCTGTGGGATGAAAAGAATTTTACCTTAATCTTCATTCGACACCCCGCAACTCGGACAATTTTCTCTTCTTTTCAGTTCTATTAATTCATACGAAAAAAACTTTCCGTCGTATATGAGAAGTTTGCCTGCAAGTGCTGGTTCTATTCCTGCAAAAAATTTGACCACTTCTGTTGCCTGTATTGTTCCGATTGTCCCCGCAACAGCGCCAAGTATGGGAACTTTTTTGTGAGGTGGCTTTGGGAAAATGCATCTCAAACATGCTGTCTCTTCAGGGATTACAGTCATTGCCTGCCCTCCAAATTCCATGCATGCCCCATGGAATAAAGGTATTCCCAATTTTATACATGCGTCGTTTATGATATACCGTGTGTCAAAGTTGTCAAGGCAGTCAACAACAGCATCCACATCCTTAATAAGTTCAACAGCATTATCCTCCGTTATCTTCTCTTTTATGCCTCTCACTTTTATATCTGCATTCATGCTCTTCAGTTTTTTCTCTGCACATGAGGCTTTATCCTTTCCTATATCTTCTTCCCCATAGAATATCTGGCGATTCAGGTTAGAAAGTTCGACGGCATCGTCATCAATAATTTTTATATAACCTATTCCAGCAGCAGCAAGGTAGAGGGCGGCAGCGGAGCCCAACCCCCCTGCGCCTGCCACCATCACCTTTGCACTTTTCAGTTTTCTCTGCTTCTCTTTACCGAATCCAAGGATGGATATCTGGCGGCTATATCTTATGGCATCTCTCTCCGTAAGCATCCCATCCGTTTTCTCATTAAAACTTGATTTTGCTGCGTCACTATCTTCTTTCATACCTTCTCTACTTCCATGCATCATAAAACTCCTCCGCCATTTTTTTCACCCTTTCTCTTATATCCTTTCCGTGATATGCATCTGCGATGAGCCCTGCAATATCTCTCATTTCCTGCTCCTTCATTCCGATGTGCGTAACTTCCGCCACCCCGATGCGCCCTGATATGTCGACGAAGATATTTTGCTCTTCCAGCATCCTGCAGAATTTTATGGCATCTTCCTGTTCAAAATCAAGCAGAATCTGGTGGGAGGAAGTAAATCTCCTGTCCGGGAATTTTACAGGTATGCCATGCTCATTTAGTGATGAGGCAAGTTCTCTGGCGTTTCTTATCACCTGCCTTGCATATTCCTTTCCGCGGGAAAGCATTTCCTCAAGCACGATTCCGATTGCGGCTATTCTGTGCACATGAGGATTGTCAATGAGCCCTATTCCTTCCTCGAAATCGAATTTGAGCATTTTTTCTATGGTCTCTGCCTTCTCCTCAGAGTCTGTGAGCACAATTCCTCCCTGGGGACCCGGAAATGTTTTGTGCGTGGAGCCTATCATTATATCTGCGCCCTCACCCAGCGGATCCTGAAATTCCCCTCCTGCTATCAAACCGAGAACATGGGATGCGTCATAAACCAGAGTTCCATATCTTTTTGCATCTTTTAATTCATTCACAGGATGCGGAAAAGGTATCACAGATGAGCCCAGCATGGTGACCTTTGGCTCTTCTCTGTTTATTATATTTTTTGCTTCATCTGCAATTACCTCTGCATTCTTTACAGGGAGAGGAATGAACTCTCTATCAAATTTTTTGTATCCGAGCGGATATCCCCCCTCTTCCTTTGGGACTGCTGCGATTTTTTCATAGGGAGACGTGAATGAAAGGATTACAGCAAGGTCACATATATTGCCTGAAAGAGGTGTTACAAAGGCATATCTTGCGCCAAAAACCTTCTTTGCCAGGTTTTCCACTTCCTCCAGAATCTGCACTGCAAACCTGCTGCCCCCATACCATCTATCTGCATACCTGCCTGCAAGGTCTGATGAGAGCGCCCTGAGAGCTGAAGGAATTACCTTGTTCTCTGAAACAACAAGATTTATCCCAGAAATGCGGTATTCCTCATGCCTGCTGACAAGTTCGGATATCATGTGTGACTAACAGAAGGGGGCTTAAAAATTTACGCCTTTCTGTACTTTCTCCAGACAATTGCTATTATAAGTGCTATTATCAGCAGCAGGAAAACAGCAGAGGCAATCGCTCCTCCTGATATGCCCGGCTCCGAACTCTTCACAAACACAGGTATGGCAACAGATTTTTCTCCCCAGTCCGGATTTCCCGAAGGAGAATATGTGACCTCTATCCATCCTTCCTCAGAGCCTTTCCCGGAAGCCCTGAAGGTTATGGGTATGGATTTTGAGGGTGTCCCAGTATACTTTGATGGAATAACAAGTTCTGTCTGAGTGGATGTAACCTTCCAGTCATTTGAAAGATTCATCACATTTATTTTGACATATATGTCCCCGTTGCACATATTCGTTATGTTGAGATATACCCTCTGGCTCTCTCCTTTAACAACACTTATCATGCTGTCGGAGAGTTGCGTTGATATTCCCTTATCTTTAAAATCCTGCATCACAGTGACTTTTTTCTCTACTTCCGAGCCCTTTACAAGAAAACTGCCATTTGTATATGCATGCAGTGTGATTGATTCATAAGAGAATGCCTTTGTTTCGGTATTTGAAGTCAGTGTTATGGGTATGGACTTCTTCTCCTCTCCTCCTGTAAATCCTTTTGGCGTGACTGTGAAGGAACTCTCAGACGGAGATATGTAAAGCCAGTCAGGTGCATTCTCAACTTCCAGATACACAGTCACGGGCAGAGGCAGAAATGAGCCGAATCCCCACCTGAATGTAATGTTTGCATTTATGGTGACAGAGTCGGAAGGCGGTATGGGCTGCGGGTCATCCACAACAAGGTCAATTCCAGATGACACAAAACAACCTTCTGCAGTTGGCAAAAATAATGCCACTAAAGCTATTACAAGTATTATCGATTTTCCAAATGCCATGCTCATTTATACGGCAGAGGTATAAATAAATTTTTCAAGGTGACTATTCTATTGTTATGCTCTCTATGATTACATCACAGGCCAGTCCTGCATCGGACCATAAGGCGTGTTTTTGGTCGTTGTTTCCACAGATGCAATTGCACGAAGTACATCCATTCCATCTATTACTTTACCGAAGGCGGCATAACTTCCGTCCAGACCGTGCTGGTCACCGTCACATATGAAAAACTGGCTTGTGGCGCTGTTGGGATCTGTTGTCCTTGCCATTGATATCGCACCGTCAACATGTGTCACATCCGGGTTTGTCTCCAGAGGTATTGGGCCGAACGGGCTTTCTTTATGTGTGCCATTTGGATAAAATCCGCCGCCCTGGATAACAAAGTTTTTTATCACGCGGTGGAATACGAGCCCGTCGTAGAAGCCGCTTTCCGCGAGTTTAATGAAATTTTCTGTTGTAATCTTCATTTTATCTTCGTATAATTCCACCTTCATTGTTCCCATGTTTGTCTTTATTACAGCGACGGGGTGTTTTTCCTTTTCCGTGCATCCGCTGAAAGAGGATGCTATGATAATGCCCAGAAGGAGTATCGCAAATCTTTTCATACCATCTTTTCATACCCATGTATTTGGAATTGATAGATATATTTTTGGATTTCATGCATGAGAAGCAATTTCATCAGGCAGAATTTTCTTCATGCGCCTTATGGCTTTCAATTTCTCGTCTTTCCCGAGTTTTGCCTCCTCTATACCCTGTTTTATTATCATGGTCACTTCATCCATCGCTTTTCTGTCCACAGGATATGGCACCCCGTCTTTTCCACCAACTGCAAAAGAATATTTGATGGGGTCTTCCCACGAGGGAGGCGCCCCGTATATCAATTCAGATATATACGCAAGAGCCCTCACCGTTGCAGGTCCAACCCCTTTTATGGAAAGCATTTCTTCATAATTTTTTGGCTGGAATTCGTATATGCCCTTTATAACATTCCAGTTTATCCGCCTTGGCATATCTAGATATGGAATATTTTTGTTCCATCCGTCAAGTGTTGTCTGGCAGAGCGGTTTTTTCAGCCGCTCCCAGTCTCTTATCAGATTTCGGGGGTTATCTTTCACTATATCAACAGACAACTCTCTTGCCTCTTCGCTCTTTTTCGAGGTCATATCCATCGCCCTTTCTTTTCTCCCCAGAATCGCACTGTGGGGCTCCTCTATAAAGTTATTCAGGGCATCGGATAGCCAGTGATATCTCCTTGCATATCTGTAATCTGCATTCATTCCCTGCTGGATAACTGCCCAGTCCCCGTCTTCAGATATTATAATGACATGGTGGTAAAGAGAGTATCCATCCTGAAGAGCAGCGTTATCCACTTTTGCTGCCATCCTGCTGGCATATTTTAGAGAATTTACGGTGCTTTCTCGCAGACCCATATCTTCTCCTATTTTCTCTATCTCTTCAAGGGCTTTGTTTGAAACTCTGCCCTTTCCCCCGGCAACTCTTATCTCGCTTTTCTGCGCGAGAGCCTCTTTAAGTGCTCCGCATGTGACTGTTGTTGTGCCAGAGGAATGCCAGTCAAATCCAAGCACGCATGAAAACGCCTGGAACCAGAAAGGGTCTGAAATTGTCTGCAAAAACCTTTTTCTTCCATACTCCTCTATCATGACCTCTGATATTGCCCCTGCAAGTTTCACCATTCTCCCGAATAGCCACCTGGGCGCTTTCCCGGGGTGCAGGGGAAGAGATGCCACCCCTGTCCTTTTCATCATATTTTTATGGGCGTGGGAATATAAAAGCATGAGGGGGGCAAATGTTTAAATAAAAAACTTTCCTTTTGTAAAAAACTATGGGAGGCAGGGGGATGAAGAGGCGGTGATTGGAAAAAGTAGAGGAGGGAAAATCCTCTTCCTATCCCCCATTTCGTGAAAGTAAAAATGTTCTTATTGTTTATAAAGGATATCTGACAAACATCGAATTGTATGAGACAAATATCGAACACAAAATTTTTTATATCTTCCTCTGATAAGTAAACTTGGGGTGTTAGCATAGAAGAGATAATGATATTTTCATCAATTGTAATGCTTGGGCTTGCGTTTTTATTGCTAATTGTTTCTGCTGTTTCGTATGCAAGAATAAAGGACATAAAGATGCTATTTCTGGTGGCTGCGTTTTCCATGTTTCTGCTGAAAGGAATATTTCTGATAACAGATATTGCCAATCAGAGTTTGAGTTTGATAGTGCTTGACCTTCTGATAATAGTATTTCTTTATCTCACTGTGGTCAGGAGATAGGTAGTTACAGGAGTGTTACCAGATGATAAAAGAGGATTCGCTTGCCCTGGAAACAAGAAGAAAGATATACAACCTTATTTTGAATTATCCGGGGCTTCACGAGAGAGAGATTGCAAGAAAGTTGAATATCTCTCTCAGCACCCTCGACTATCATCTCCATTATCTCGAGAAAAGAGAGATAATCGTTTCAAAAAAAGACGGCAGATACACCCGCTACTTTGCATCTCTGAAGGTGGGCATGCAGGACAAAAAAATAATAGCAATATTGCGGCAGAAAACACCCCGCAAAATAGTTTTATTCCTTTTGATGCATCCGGGCTCTATTCACAAGGAGATTTGTGAGGGGGTAAAAAAATCTCCATCCACCATATCCTTTCACCTCAAAAAAATGATTGATGCAGGAATAATAGAAGCAGTCTCTCTCGGCAGGGAAACCGCATATTCTGTGAAGGATGAGGAAGAAGTTGTAAAAATGCTTATTACATACAAAAACACATTCCTCGACAGCGCAGTCGACAGTTTCATAGAAACCTGGTCGTCTCTCAATCCGGAACAGGTAAAAAAATTCAAAGAGTAGAATTGTCCTTCCTGAACATTGCCCATGCTGCAGCAATGACAACCATCATGGCGCCCACTGCCGCCATCCCTGTGAAAATCGGATTTTTTACAAGAGATTCTATGGTTATGGTATGGGTGCTGAAGTGTGGTATGCTTATTAACAGGAAGAATTCATCTCCACACTTGGATTTCACATAGACCACTGAATACTCGGGTTGCAGTCCGTCATCATCGGGATTAAGAACATCTGAAAGGTTATCTGCCATTGGAATTTCATTTCCGTCAAATATCACCTTAAAATCTTTTGATGAGAATGCCCCCTTGCCTATATTAACCTTTATTGTCTTGCCTGTTGTATGGTCATCTCCGCTGACGGTAAACTCTGCTTTTTCTGAACTCAGGTCTCCAGCCTTTATCGTCACATTGCTGTAATAGGATACGGAATCCACTCCGTAACTTTCATTCTTCTTTACTATTGTAATCTCACCCCCGAGTGTCCCTTTCTTTATTGCTTCCTCAACCGTTTTTATTTTCTCAGTTCCATCTGAAAGTGGTCTTAGATCAGTCCCTCTGAACATTATATTGCCTGTAGCTACTATGTCTCCATCGCTCTGGTAAAGGGGGTTGGTACTTATTATTGTGCCAGAGAAATTGTCTCTTGAAAGTTCAACCAGATTCCCTTTCCATATGAGTTCATAGTTTGTCAGGTTGTGAAATACTATTTTTCCTGTGGTATGTATCCTCAAAAAGTTTATTGAACTGTCATGCATCTCTACGCTGCAGTTCCCATATGTAAAAGATATCTCCGACCTTTCAAATGATATTTTGTTGTAGGACAAATCTCTTATATAGTCTTTCAGCCACTCCTCTTTGGACAGCAACTTTTTAATCAGTGCATCATCGAGAATCTGGAAAAGTATTTCCATATGGTCAGACTTGTATACTATATCCAGAAGGTGTGTCCCATCCTCAGAATAAACGGAAATCATGCATCCCTCAAGACCGGAGAGCGCATATTTTCCTGCAATTCCGTCCGAGCCGTACTGGCAGAAACCGCCCACATCAAAATAATGGTTATCGCTAATTTCATTACCACCTGCATCTCCCAGAACTGTGCCGCTTCCAAAAATTACAAGCAATATGATGGCTGGAACAAGCAGTTTCATACCTTTCATCCTGAGGTAATATTCCTTTTTATTTTATAAAGAGTATGGTACATTTATCGAACACTTTTGTTTTTGTCTCCGATCCTGTTTATCAGGGATGCAGCCATGAGCGGCAGAAGAACCGTTGCATCGCCCTCTATTGTCACATACTTTGCCTTCTCTTTCAACTTCCCCCATGATATTCCTTCTCTTATTCTTGCCCCAGATAACGAGCCATCCCATTCAGGCGAGGAGGTTATGTAAACAGCGCTGTCCAGGCCACCTCGAAACTGACTCCACCATATTAGGTGGTGCTTTGATATGCCGCCGCCTACTATTAGCGCCCCCATTTTTCCCTCTTCGGTGAAAAATATGTCTGCCAGTTCTTTCTCATCTTTCAGCAAATCGATTTTGAATTTGTGGGACTGGGAGAACATCCATATCTGGGAGCCGACGGCGCCGTCGGTGATTCCGGGTACATAAACAGGTACTTTGTTCTTCCATGCCCAGTAAAGTATTGAATCCTCGTCAAGTCTCTTTCCTATTTGCTCGCATATCTCTCTTGTTCCCCACTCTTCCTTTTCCTTCACCATTTCTTCGAGGATTTCCTGCATTTTCTCTTCTATTATGGTTCCGTAACTATCATTTGGCACAAGAACATTTCCCAGCCTGTTCACCCCTTTCTGATGAAGTTCCACATCATCCATGAGAAAAGAGCCGTGGTAGTAATCTTTCCAGTTTCTCGCCATATCGTGGTCAAGGGTGCCGCAGGTCGTTATTATCACGTCCACAATGCCGCGCTTTACCATTTCCTTTATAACACCTCTCGTTCCTGTTGCGATTATGCATGCAGGGAATGAAAGACATATTCTGTATCCCTCTTTCACCATTTCCTCAAGTATATTCACTCCTTCGCCAACTTTTTTTGCTGTAAATCCGCCTGCATCATACATCTGTTTTACAATTTCATCGGCGCTAATATTCTCGTGGAGTGATATGTCTTTTACAGGTATCATGGAAATGAAAAATGAAAAGAGGTATAAAAAGAATGGGTAAAGATGGGGAAGAGGGGTCTGGCTTTGCTCAGTATTCGGGCATTCCGCCGCCCATGCCGCCCTCGCCACCGCCGCCTGAGCCGCCGCTGCTTCCCTTTGCTGCTATGATGTCGTCTATGCGCAGTATCATCACTGTTGTTTCAGTTGCAGACTTTATTGCCTGTGTTCCTACCCTAAGCGGTTCAACAACGTTCTTGCTTCTCATGTCGCTTGGTTTTCCTTCAAATATGTCCACACCGTAGGTCTTCTTTCCTTCCTTGTGGGCTTTCTTCAGTTCTATGAGCATATCAATCGCGTCAAGCCCTGCGTTTGTCGCAAGCGTTTTGGGAATGACTTCAATTGCATCTGCAAATGCCTCGACAGCCATCTGCTCCCTGCCGCCGACGCTGCTTGCAAAGTCCCTCAGGGCGAGAGAAATCTCTGTTGCTGCCGAGCCGCCGCCTGTGGTTATCTTTCCGTCCTCGAGTGTTGCTGCCACCACAGACAAAGCATCATGCATTCCGCGCTCTATCTCATCCAC
>VBQP01000005.1 GCA_008297795.1 Thermoplasmata archaeon
ACGCAAAACTCCTCAACTGGCCCATTCTTCCCCTTGTCGGAGGAAGCAATCCCGAGATGCAGTTCATACATGAGGACGACATCGGAAGGGCGTATGAATTTTTCCTCTTGAACACTCATGAGGGAATTTTCAACATCGTTGGAGAGGGGACGATAACATGGAAGGAGGTGATAGAGACTGCGGGAAAGAGGGCAGTGAAAATGCCCGACTCCGTGCTCTACCCTCTTTTGAAGGCGCTATGGAGCCTCCACCTGGTTCAGATTCCTCCTGAAATACTGGATTTTGTGAAATATCCGTGGGTTGCATCCGGGGAGAAGGCGAAAAAGGCAGGATTTGTGCCGCAGTACAGTTCAAAAGAAGCCCTTCTTTCATTCCTCAAAAGGTAAAAACTTTATTACCCCTGCGGATTTACCATTTGCTTTAGGGGCCCGTGGGGTAGCTTGGCATCCTTCCAGCTTGGGGTGCTGGTAACCCGAGTTCAAATCTCGGCGGGCCCACTTTCATTTATCATATATGGTATGCCATCCCTTATCTCATATTCTGCTTTGCATTCTCTGCATATGAGCATTCCTTCCAGTATGTCATCTCCCTCTTTCTCCTTAACCTGCAGTTCGAGTTCACCCCTGCAGGCAGGGCAGCACATCAGCTGAACAAATTTTTCCTTCATTACAATGACATAAAGAAATTAAATAAAAAGTTGATTACATGACATGCGCCTTGCGTTGAAAATCGCATATGACGGAACCCTCTATCATGGATATGCACGCCAGCCGGGAATTGAGACAATAGAAGGGGCGCTGGAAAAAAGACTCAGAGAGATGGGGGCAATTGGGGAAGGGGAGCATCTGCAGGTTGCATCAAGGACGGACAAAGGTGTGAGCGCTGCAGGGAATGTCATTGCTTTTGATACAGATATGGAAAGCGAGTCGGTGGCAAATGCCCTTGCCCACTCTTTCAGGGGAATATGGGTGCTCGGTTTTGCCGAAGTGCCAGAGGGATTCAACCCCCGCCATGCTGTAAGGAAGAAATACCGATATTATCTCTACAACGACGGCATTGATATCGGCATGTTAAAGAAAGCGGTGAGCCTTTTCATTGGCGAGCATGATTTTACCAACTTTGCAAGACTTGACGGGAGAAATCCCGTGAGGAAAATAGAAATGGCAAAAGTTTCGGGCAGGCGAATCATAAAAATAGATTTTGAGGGCAAAAGTTTTTTGTGGAACCAGGTGAGGCGCATGGTGGCTGCGGCGGAGAAGGCGGGGAGAGGCGAGGCATCTCTGGAGGAACTGCAGAACGCCCTGAACAAAAAGAGCAGAGCAAACTTCGGCATTGCGCCGCCAGAGAATCTGCTGCTCATGAATTTGTATTATAAAAAAACTTTGAAATTCCACAGCGTAGAAAAAACTTTGAAATTTATCTCAGAAATGGCGAAAAAAGCGGAGGTAAGGGCATCACTTTCGAAGGATATGGCACGTGTTTGTAGATTCCTAACGAAATAAATATATATGCGCTTTCCATTCTCATAATTAGGTGATTGTATAATGAAGATGAATGCATTTAGGTTGGGTTTGGCTTTGGGAATAGTGGTACTTCTGGTCGCTCCGGCACTTTCAATACCTGTGTCTTCGAGCAGCGAGCAAAAGGTTGTTCCAATAACCTGCTCTGTGGTGAAGCCGAACGGAGGGGCTGCATCTGTGCAGAAGGCGATAACTGTGAAAGATGCAAAGATACTGTCCCAGAAAATGAACGAGGCTGCTCAGTCCTTCAGGGTTCTGTATTCCAATTCTTCAGATGAAGAGAAAGACAGGGCAAGAGAAATCATAGAGAATGCTGTCAATATGCTCGTTGACCTGGGGATAGTACCTGCAGAATATGCAACATATCTTGTGAATGTGCTGCTGTGGCCATGCGGTCCTTCACACGGGTTTGACATATTTACGCCAATAATAAGTGTGGGACAGGGATGCTCATGGATTCCGCTCTATCCCGGAGAGGCATTTCTGGGAATGATGCTCAGACCAATATTTGTGCTGTATCCCATGGTCGGTTATACCGGCTCTTTGAGCGTGAATCTCATTCCGCCAAGAATAGAATACTGGGACCTTGTGGGACCACAGGTATTCATGGCATGGGGATTCACAGGGCTTTATATCAACTTCGGGAAGATAGGGCTCGGAGTTCCCAACACAAACTTCATGCTTGGCTATTCTATTGCCACAGCAGGAATAAGCCTGTTATAGGCTTCTCTTTTCCCTCCTTAATTAAAATTTTTTGATGCTAAGATTTATTAATGACATGTGTATTTAGATTTTAATGGGTGGACAAATTAAGGCGTGGCTACAACTGGTTAGACCGTTTACTCTCATAGCACCTTTCATAGCAGTATTTTTTGGAGTAATCATACAGCTGGCGGCATACGGGGATTTATCCTCATTCCTGCCAAATTTGCATATCATAATATTTGCGGCTCTTGCCCTTTCCGCTGCTCAGGCAGTGGGACAGATACTCAATCAGATAGAGGATGTGGAGATAGACATACTGAACCATAAGGATTATCGCCCCATACCTAGCGGAAAGATAAGCGTGCCCCAGGCAGAGATTGTGACATGGGCTCTTGCAATATTTTCCATAATTGTGGGCTTTGCAGTTAGCAACTACTACGGGATATTCATGGTCGTATTCCTGCTGTTTGGCATATTGTACAACCTCGAGCCATTCAGAATGAAGAGGCGTTTGTGGATAAACACTATATCCCTCTCTCTTTCACGAGGGCTCCTCCCGCTTCCTGCTGCATGGAGCATATTCGGCAATCCAGGAGATGCGTCGCCATGGCTTCTCGGAAGTATAATGGCTCTCTGGGTGCTTGCATGGCAGAATACAAAGGACATAGATGATGTTAAGGGAGACAGGGATTGCGGGATAATGACGCCTGTTGTTTATCACAGATGGAAAACTCTTACCCGCATAATAGGGATTCTCTCATTTCTCACATTCGCAACACTTGCTTTCTACATTGCATCGGGATGGCTTCCCCCAAACATGGCGGCGCTGTTTGTCCTTGCTTTTCCGACCGCCTGGATGTTTTATAAAATGGCAAGAAACAACATATCGCTCACAACTCTTGAGAATAACGAACTTTGGGCATCATTTTACCTCACTCTTGCAGGATTTTATATAGTGGCTGCTGCGGCGTATCTGATGAGCTCTTACCTCACACTGTTTTCCTGATCCAGTTTTTTGCTCATGTAGACGCCGTCCCTCTCATATCCCAGTTTTTTGTAGTATTCCCTCACACCTATTCCACTCAATACAAGTATTTTTTCCTTTCCCGCCTCTCTTGCAATCTCCTCTGCCTCCCTCAGAAGTTTTCTTCCATAACCTCTGTGCTGCCACTCTCCATCCGCCTTCTCTCCTATCGGCACAATTGAGCCACTGACTCTCAACTCCCTTACCACTGCATCGTTATCTCCTATCTCGGGGCGGTGGGGCAGGGCGGGGAAGCGCAGGCGGCAGTATCCCACTATGGTATCATTTTTTGTGTCCTCAAAGGAAAGAAATATTTCTTTTCCTCCGCCTGCTTCATACTCTCGTCTTACCATCTCCACTTCTTCTATCTTCAGTTTGTCTTTGTATTCCCTGTGCCCAACCTCCCTGCATCTGATGCACCTGCATTTGTTTCCCTCTTTTTCCATTTTGAGGTGTACAAGCTGGCGCAGGTTGCTTTTTTTGACACCTGCATCTATCAGGTTTGACGGTATGTCCCTCTCAACTCTCTGTATGCGCACCCATTCTGGCACATATTTTTTCATTTCTGAAATAATTTCTACAGCCTCCTCTGTATCAAGCGGCTTGTATCCCCCTTTTTTCCATTTCTGGTAAAGTAAAGATGGCTTTACTACAAGGGTGGGGTAAATTTTCAGCATGTCGGGCATGAAATTGCTGTCGCTGAACATTCGTTTGAAGGATTCAATGTCCTTTTCCCTATTGCTTCCTGGCAATCCGGGCATTATATGGTAGCATACCTTCAAGCCGGAGTCTCTTGCTATCCTTGTTGCATCTGCAGTGTCAGAAACGGTGTGTCCTCTCCTCATTTCATAAAGAACGGAATCGTTCAGAATCTGCGCTCCGAGCTCTACCCTTGTCGCTCCTATTTCGAGAGCCCTGTCTACGTGCTGCAGTCTGAACCAGTCGGGTCTTGTCTCAACTGTAAGGCCCACGCATCTGTGTGTCGCCTTTTCGTTCAGAATCTTTGCATCTTCAAGACTTTTCGACACCTTTCCGTTCATTGCGTCATAGCAGCGCTTTGCAAACCACTCCTGGTAATAAAAATCACGGGCAGTGAAAGTCCCTCCCATTATTATGAGTTCGATTTTATCGGCAGTATGTCCCACAACCTCAAGTTGTTTTATCCTGTCATTTGTTTGCATGAATGGGTCATAGTTGTTCATGCTTGCACGCTGTGCGGCAGGCTCCCTTCCTGTATAACTCTGGGCAGAAAATGGCGGTCCTCCCGGACACGGGATGCATCTTCCGTGAGGGCATGGGTGGGGATCTGTCATTACTGCAACAACTGCCACCCCCGAGAGAGTTCTCACAGGCTTCTTCTGGAGCAAACCTTTTAATTCCTTCTTCCTCTCGTCCGGAATGTGCATCAAAATCTGTGCATTCGTGGGCATTGTGGTTATGCCGTTTTCCCTGCACCACTTTTTCTTTAACTTCTCTATGGAGCGTTTATCCTCTATTATCCCCTGCTCCATGCCATATATTATTTCCTCCGAGAGTTCCTTTAACTTATCTGAAAAATTTTTTCGAAGGCTGCTATCTTTCATTTACGTATATGCCATACCACTTTCACTTTCTATTCTTTCGTTATCAGAATTGTATTTTTCCATGATATCTTCTTTTTCAACAAATGTTTCTCTGAGGCGGGCTATGCGCTTCTTGAATTCGCTATCCTGTATGTGCATCTCTTCGTAAATCTTGCTTATTAACTTTACCAGGTCGGCAAATATGGGGAAAAGGGCTTCCTGAGTTTCATAAACTTCTTCAAGCATTGCCTCATTATACCTGATTTCATCCTCCAGTTCCTTTATTTTTTTCAAAACGTCCTTATTTGCCTTCATGATTTTTCATCTCCTGGAAATTGTGAAAAAGGCAGGGGTTATTAAACTTTCTTATCCCTCCTTTTCAACAGCATTACAGAGATAACTATGCCTGCAAGCAATGCGATCAACTCGAATCCGGGCGTGCTGCCGCCGGAAGTTATCTCTATCGTTTTTGTTACCGTGCTTTCCCCACCTTCATTGTCTTTCACGGTAAGCGTTACAGTATATTTTCCTTTCTCATCATAGGAATGCTGAGGATTCTGCTTGTCTGATGCTGTTCCATCTCCAAAGTCCCAGTGCCATGATACTATTTCTCCGTCATCTGTTGATGCATCTGTGAAGTTTATTTTTTCGCCAGCAGATGCTTTTTCCGGTATGAAGAAAAATTCTGCAGTTGGGAGAGCATTTGAAACCGTGATTTTTACCGTCGCCGTCGATTTTTCGCCCGAGTCATCTGTGACGGTCAGTGTGACTGCATATATGCCGCTCTCATGGTATATGTGCTGCGGATTCTCTTCATCTGAAGTTGTTCCATCACCGAAATCCCATGTCCAGTTCACCACACTTCCGTCAGAATCAGTGGAGCCATCTGTGAATTGTATTGTATCTGATGTGGCAGGGTTTTCTGGAGAGAAACTGAAGTTTGCTTCAGGAGGAAGATTCAGTACCTCAACTGTTGTGTTATAACTGCTGTTTTCTCCGCTTGCATCCTCTATAAAGAGGGATATGTTGTACACCCCGCTGTGGGAATATGCATGGAACGGATTCTGCTCGCTCGAGGTGTTCCCATCTCCAAAGTCCCAGTGCCATGATTTTATATCTCCTTCACCATTTGGGTCTGTCGAACGATCCATGAAGTAAACTTTGTCCCCAGAGAAAGGAGACGGTGGATAATATGAGAACAGGGCAGACGGGGGGCTGTTGGGGATGGAGGATGCATTTTCATACAACTCCATCAGCGGATATCTGTCTGCAATTCCACTTCCGGATATCTTGTAAGGAATATCGCCTATTCCATCACTACCTGATATGTTTTGCTCGCTTCCCTTGTATTCGTCTGTGCCGGAATAATCGCTCCAGTAATTTCCTCCAGATGGATATCCATTATCCCATGAGTTGTTGATACCATTGTCAAATGCATTCTCTACATTATACGCAAAATTGTTATGATATATTCTGTTATTATTTCCTTTCTCGATACCGGCGCCGTAAACATTTTTCCAGAAAGAGCAATTCCTTATTTCATTTTCATCTGCATTCAAATTCAAGCCATAGAGGTTGTGATGTATGAGCGATTCAGTTAAGATATTTGATGATGAATTTGCAATATCTATTCCGTCTGTATTGTTGTATATTGTGCACATTTGTATTGCATTGCCAGAGCCATCTTCAATATATATGCCTCTCACATTCTCGAAAATTGAGCAGTTGAATATTTCGGCATATGACGAAGAGTTCATCAAAATGCCGTAGGTGTTGTTATATGCACTGCAATTTGTTATGCCTGCATTGTCGGAATTGTAAATCAAAATGCCTTTGTCGTTCTCCATGAAATTGCATTTTTCGGCTGAAAGAGACGAATTCACAGCGTAAATTCCATGGGTGTTGTTCATGAAAGAACAATTTGTGGCATTTAGTGAAGAATCGTATGAATTTATTCCTGTGGTGCTACTGGCAAATATGCAATTTTTTGCATAAATTTCTGAGTGATATGAATAAACTCCTGTATTGCTGCTGTTGAATTCATTGTTGAATAACTCCATGCCCTTAGACCCGGAAATGTTTATACCATGAGCATTTCCCCATATGCTGTTTCCCGATATGTTTTCTGACTCTGAATTAATAACTTTTATTCCGCATTCCTGGTCATATATGCTGCTGTGGAGTATGGAATTGCTGTCTGACTCGAACAGTCGTATGCCGCTGTTCTCATTCTGGTAGAGCGTGAGGTTTTCAATGACATTGGAATCCACATTTTCTATATTTATTCCGAGCCAGTTGAGGTATATGCGGCTGTCGATTATTTCAAAATTACCCTCTTCCTTACCAATGCTGTATGCATTTATTCCGCGCTGCCCGTTGGAGAATATGTCACAGTTGGTAATTGAAATATCATGTGAGGAGCGGAATATTGCTCCGTCGTTGGCATTGCATGAAATTTTTGTGCTTTTCATATCTATGCCTTTTGATGATATTACGAGCATTCCATCCATATTGTCGGAGAAATTACTCCCGGCTATTGAGAAATCGCTTGAATTCACGACAAGAATCCCTTCCCCGTTGTTTTCAGTTGAGACGTTAAGCGAAAAATTGGCGCAATTTATTAGGGCAAGGTATCCTGCCATACTGTTTATTGCACCTCCCGAACTGTTGACAATATAATACACAGACATTCCGTTTACCTTATTTGATGCGTCCATGTCCTCATAGAAGTGAGCAACTTCACTTCCCTCCATATCAATTCCGTAATCATTTCCGTTGAACTCGTTTTCCGCAAACTTGTTCAGAGGCGAATATGAAATGAGCAAGCCAAGATGGCTGTATTTGAATTCATTTCCCGAGACGGTATTGTGCCCGCTGTTCATCATTTCCATTGCTGTCGAACTGTCTCCAACTGTATTGTTTTTGATGGTATTGTGGAAGGAATTTGACATAGAGATACCTTTATCGTTCGAGGAAAGGGTAGAGTTTGAGATTGTATTGTAACTGGAATTTTCAACATATATCCCGCAATCATTACCTGTGGCAGACAGGTTTTCCATTGAGGAGTAGGAAGAATTGTAGAGATAGACGCCATATTTATTTCCGGTGATGGAAAGATTCATTCCCTGCCCGTTCCACCCAGATGCATATATTCCGTATTCATTATTCTGAATAAAGCAATTCTCTATTTTCCCCTGCCCGTGTATCTTAATGCCAACACCGTTTCCAGATATGAGTGAGTTTCTTACCAGGATATCGGAATTATATGGGTTTATCCCGGCATTGATTTCTGATAATGAGCAGTTCTCAATAATCAACTGTGAATCTGTAGTTGCAAGCCCGTAGTCGCCATTTGTATAATTGCAATGCCTTATTTCAACACCTGTGGAATTTTCAATGTTAGCCCCTCCATAAGAAAATGAGGAACTGAATATTCCGACTCTTGAGGAGTTAAGGGCATATACCCCCCCATGGTCATGACTCTGGAAATCGCTGTTTATAACTGTTATATAGTCGCTTCTGTATATGTACACCCCGTAGTCATTATCTGAAAACGAGCATCCATTTACAATGACATTGTATGAGAAATCAACCTCTATTCCTTTCTGGTTATGGGCTATGTTGCAGTCTGTTATTTCATTTCCGTCGCCGTTAACAAGAATTGCAATTGAATTCAGCGTGAAAGTATTGTTTTCAACCAGGGTGGAGTTATCTGAAAACAATCTTATCCCGTTTCCGTTTCCGTTGAGATTGCTGTCTTTTATTGTGCATTCGTCCATGGTGTAAACGTCTATTGCGAATGAATTTCCTTCAAAGTAATTTTTGTTTAATATGTTCCCATCACCATTTTTGATTTCAACACCGAAGAAATTATCCAGAAAGTCGGTTCCCTCAATACTGTTGTCATCTCCTCCTATTATTTCAGTGCCATTGGAATTATGGATTATTTCACTCTCCTTTATTGCATTGCGAGAGCCGTCTATTACAACTCCCTCTATATTATCCGTTATACTGGCTTTTGCAATCATGGTGTCGTTGCCATCAACATATATGCCAACTTTTGAATCGGTGAATGTGCAGTCCTCTATTGTCACATTGTTTCCCTCAACTCTTATCCCTGAGGCTGTCGATGCATTTGTTATTTCCATATTCCTTATCTCCACTTTGTCTGCAGTGACAGTTATTGCATTGCCTGCCCCCATTCCGTCAAGAACAGCATTGTTTCCTTCTATAAACACAAGTTTGTCTATGACTACATTTTCCCTGTAATTGCCCTCCATGACATATATGTGGGAGCCATCGCTTCCATTATTTATGGCTTCCTGGATTGTGCGCACATGTTTCCCATCATACCACTCGGGCGGCGCATCATCATCAACATATATGTTTGCTATCATGATTTCATGTACAATGCTTGAAGAGGCATTATCGTTGTCAGTGACTGTAAGATTCACGCTGTAAGTCCCGCTTTCAGAAAATGCATGGCTCGCATTTCTTTCATAACTCACGTTTCCATCACCGAAATCCCATGTCCAGTTCACAATAGAACCATCCATGTCATATGACTCATCTGTGAAATTGATGGCTTCTCCGTCTGCAGGATATTCCGGTTCCCATGAGAAATTTACCACAGGTGGTGCGTTCACTATCTCGATCTCCTTTGAGCGAGTATTGAGAGCATATCTTTCGTCAATCACAGTAAGCGTTACAGTATAGGTTTTCTTTTCAGAAAACTGGTGGGAGGGGTTCTGTTCATGGCTTATGTTTCCATCACCAAAATCCCATGTCCAGTTTACTATATCATCATCTATGCCAGATGAATTATCATTGAATTTAACTGTATCAAGCACCGTGGGCTCCATAGGAGACCAGAAGAAATTCACATACGGAATATTGTTCAGAGTGTTGATTTTCCTTGTCGTGAAATTTGATGCCGAATCATCATCTTTTATTGTCAGTGTTACATCATAAATGCCTGCTTCACTATAATTATGCACGGGATTTCTTTCATAACTCACGTTTCCATCACCAAAATCCCATGTCCAGTTCACCACACTTCCGTCAGAATCATAGGAATAATCAAGGAATTTTATTGAGCCACCCTCTCTTGTCCAGTAAAAATCTGCAACAGGCGGAACATTGAATACGAATATCTGCTTTGTTGCGCTGTTTCCACCGCTCGATATGTCTTTGACAAACAATGTAACATCATATCTGCCGCTATCTGAATATCGGTGCACGGGATTTCTTTCATAACTCACATTTCCATCACCGAAATCCCATGTCCAGTTGTATATGTCATCATCAGGGTCTGTGGAGTTGTCCCAGAACTGAACAGTGTCTCTGGTAGTGGGTGTCTCAGGCTCCCAGCAGAAATCGACATTGGGAGTCTCTCCATCAAGCATGTTTAGGTATTTCGATATTATTATCTCTTCCCCGCCGCTCTTCATTATCAGGGTTATTGTGTAATTGTCACTCTCACTGTATGTATGGCTTACTCTTTCCCCGTACCCTGTTTTACCATCTCCAAAGTGCCATGTATAATTTGAAATTCCAGATGCTATGGCTGCAAACTCCACTTCTCTGGTTGTGGTGTTGTATTCCCATACAAAATCTGCATGCTTCATCCCGAAGTAGGATGGAGACAGTCCCTCGCTGTCTTTCAGTCCGTCCATCGTTACAAGCATCAATGAAACTATAACTGCCATCACAAAAATTACCTTTGCATTTGTTTTTGTCAACATTTTTTCCCCCGGTTTTATGTTTTAAAATGAATATTGTATGCTTATTTATAAATTTGTATGTGCTGACTCATGCTTTTTCTATGGAACTTATTTCGCCTGCGTGTATTTCCCCCTTCTTCGCATAAGCCCTTTTTATCCTTACGGTGTCTCCCTCTCTGAATTGCTGAATGGCTTTTGCCATCTCGTCCCACAAAACTATGATGCGCTCCCCGCTCTCGTCTTTGGCGAGAATATATGCTGCGAACCTTTCTCCTTTCTCTGTAAAGAATACCTTTGTGGGGTGAATCCTTTTTATCTCTGCCTTTATGTTCACAATTCCGCTTTTTACATCCATGAGATTTGTATCTCTTTCATAGCCCTTCACCTTCCCTGCATCAATCTTAACGAGTCCCCATCTTCCGACATTCACTTCGATTCCGTAGTATCCTTCCTTAACATAGCCATTAATGACCTTCACAGTTATGCCCTCCGAAATTTTTCCATCTTCGACAAGCCCTGCATGGTTGTCCCACAGAACAAGCATGCACATCCCTGTTTCATCTGAAATTACCACATTTGCGACCTGCCCCCCATCAAATTTTTTCACCTTCCCCGCATGTTCGACCCTTCCGTAGAGAGTGACTTCCTGAGGCTCCTCAAGTTCGGAAATCTTCGCTGTATTGAAAAAATCCCTGCGGAGTTTGTCGACCACAATCATTGCTGCTGCATCCTCGTCTATCAGCCCTCCGTATCTCTCAATTTCCTTCTTCAGTTTTTCCTCGAAATCTTCCCTGCTGAGCATGTCCTTTACAGCGTCGTAAAGTTCCTCTTTCCCTTTCTCCTGCATCGTTCATAATTGTGCCAGCGTTCATATCCTTTTCCATGATAGATTTTTATATGCCCGCTGAATTAAAATCATGGCTTTACTTCAGGTTGCCCTTGACTTGATAAATGCAGAACGTGCCGTCACCATTGCCAGGGAGGCAGTAGCAGGAGGAGCAGACTGGCTGGAAGCAGGCACTCCGCTCATAAAGTCAGAGGGGATAGGCATAGTCAGGCAACTCAAAACTCTGGGAAAGAAAGTTGTGGCGGACATGAAGACAATGGACGTGGGGGCTGTGGAGGCGGAGATTGCAGCAAAGGCAGGGGCAGACGTGATATGCGTGCTGGGGCTGGCGAGCGATGAAACCCTGAAGGAGGCTATAAAATCAGCCCATGTTTATGGCGCCGCTGTCATGGTGGATTTGATAGGCGTTGGCAGCTCTGATATTGTCGGGAGGGCGATAGGGGCTGAAAAAATGGGGGCAGATTATGTGTGTGTTCATGTCGCTGTGGACGAGCAGATGAAGGGAGCAGAGCCGTTCGCCATGGTTAAGGAAGTGGCTGAGAAATGCGGTTTGCCTGTTGCCGCTGCAGGCGGGATAAATAGCGAGACTGCCCATATTGCCGTTGAAAACGGGGCGAGCATAGTGATTGTCGGAGGGGCGATTATAAAGGCAGAAGACGTTGAGGGGGCAGCGAGAACCATAAAAGAGGCGATGGAGAAGGGGAAGGCAATAAAAACGGAACTTTTCAAGAAATACAGGGGAGAGGAGATAAAGAAGGCATTTCTGAAAGTCTCGACATGCAACATATGTGACGCAATGCACAACAGAGGCGCGATGCGGGATATTTCCCCGTTAAAAAAGGGATATCACATGGCAGGAAGAGCAATTACAGTAAAGACAATGGACGGCGACTGGGCTAAGGTGGTGGAGGCGATAGATGAGGCGGGGGAAGGCGACATAATAGTGGTGGAGGCGGGCGAGGGGCGCAGGGCAGTCTGGGGCGAACTTGCCACCTGGAGCAGCATTATGAAGGGGATAGGTGGAGTTGTGATAGACGGGGCAGTAAGGGATATTCACGAAATAATCAGGAGCGACCTCCCCGTATATGCAAAAAAGATTGTTCCCGAGGCAGGAGAACCCAGAGGATACGGTGAGATTGGCTGTGAGATCATGTGCGGAAGCCAGACCGTGAGGACAGGAGACTGGATTGTCGGGGACGATACAGGTGTTGTTGTCATCCCCAGGGAGGAGGCGCAGGAAATAGCAAACAGAGCGCTCAACGTTCATGAGCGTGAGAACCGCATAAGGGAAGAGATAAAGAGAGGAAGCTCCTTGGGAAAAGTTCTTGAGTTGAAGAAATGGGAGAAGGTGAAGTAACAACCGGTGAATTAACGACTATTTGAGTTCTGTAATCCGGTTATGTAATATCCAATCATCCCATCTCAATCAATTTTTTTGCCCATCTCAACTTCCTTCTTTTTGTTTCAATATCCTTTCCTTCCTTCTCTCTCGGATTTTCAAAATCAAAGCCTGCCAGAGTTATTTTCCTTGCCCCGAAATGCCTTGCCATGAGGAATGCACGGTCTCCGTCTGTGAATCCGCCGAAGTTGTATACTTTTTCAAAGGGCTTTGACTGTGTTGTAAGTACCACCCTGCCTTTGAAAAGGGGCACATATTTTTCTATGGCGGGGATGTTGTCTCCATGGGCATGTATAACTGCGATGCTTCCTGCCCCATTTGCACTTATCTGGTCTTTCACATTTCCATCAAGGTCTGTAACAATTATGTCTGGAAGCATGAAATCCATGACGACAGATGTTGCTTCATCTGCGGTTATAATAACAGCCCTGCTTTCATCCAGCTTTTTTGATTTTTCCAGGATTTTTAATTCCTTTCCAAGACTATCGGAATCACCGCATATTATTGCGTCCTTCCCCTTTATCCCGCTTTTCAGAATGTCGGGAGCATAACTTCTGCTTCCTGCAATTGAGTAAAGAAGGCGAGCCGCCGCCTCATCCTCCTCCCTGCTGTAGCCGAATTCTTTTATGATGTCTATGTAAATAGGTTCCCATTCCGGGAAGTCCATTTTATTCCCATTCCACTGTGCCGGGCGGTTTGTTTGTTATGTCATACACTATGCGGTTAACCTCGTTCAATTCATTTGTTATTCTTGTTGATATGCGGTCAAGCACCTCGTATGGAATGTGGCTGAAATCAGCGGTCATTGCATCAACTGATTCAACCGAGCGTATTGCTATTGTATAGCCATATGCTCTTCTGTCACCGTGAACTCCGACTGTTTTTACGGGGAGGAGAACTGCAAAATACTGCCAGGGCTTACTCATCTTTTTTTCCTCCACCGCTTTCTCTATCTCTTCCTCAACGATGTGGCATGCTTCCCTTATCACCTTCGCCTTCTCTTCAGTTGCCTCTCCTATTATGCGGACCGCCAGTCCAGGTCCCGGGAAAGGCTGCTTTTCTGCAACTTCCAGTTTGAGGGCATGGGCAACCTTCCTGACTTCATCTTTGTAAAGGTCTCTGAGTGGCTCCACTATCTCAAGCCCTATATCGGAGGGCAACCCGCCGACATTGTGATGCGATTTTATTGTATCCCTTAACCCTCCCCCGCTTTCTATCCAGTCAGGGGCGATTGTTCCCTGTATGAGATATTCAGCCCCCTCCTCCTTCGCCTCCCTCTCAAAAACCCTGATGAACTTTTCGCCTATTATCTTCCTTTTCTGCTCGGGGTCTGTGACTCCTCTCAATGCGCTGTAAAATTCCCTGCTCGCATCCACATATCTGAGTTTTATTCCCATGCCCTCCACTAACTTTTTTACTTTGTTCCCCTCTCCTTTTCTCATATAGCCCGTATCGACATATATTGCAACCATTCTGTCCCCCAGAGCCATGCTCCCTATTTTTGCCGCAACAGTGGAGTCAACTCCCCCTGAGGTCGCTATTACTGCCTTTCCCTTGACTTTGTCCCTCACCTCTTTGACCGCCTTTTCTACGAATTTTTCGGCATCAAACATATTTTTCCCTCATCTCCTTGCGATATTCATCCAGTTTTTCCCTCAATTTTTTGTTTCCGACAGATAAAATTTCAGCAGCAAGCAGTGCCGCATTATCTCCTCTATCAAGACCAACAGCAGCCACAGGTATGCCGGGGGGCATTTGCACTATGGAAAGAATGGCGTCCATATTCACCTTTCCCGAAACAGGCACGCCTATCACAGGCTTTGTTGTATGGGCTGCTATGCTTCCCGGCAGGGCGGCAGCCAGCCCTGCTATTGCAATAAACACCTCGGCATCGCTGTTTGCAATTTCCTCTACCTTTTCGGGGGTTCTGTGCGCAGATGCAACATGCACTTCATATTCTATTCCGAATTTTTTAAGCAACTCTTCTGCTTTTCTGGCAACCACTTCATCACTTTTACTTCCCATTACTATTGCGACTTTCATGGTAATGAAATCCCACGGGGTTAAAAAATTTTTATGAAGGCTGCTCTCATTGTTCTGTCAGAACAAAATTGTTCTTATAGGACAATTTAAATATGCCTTTTGCATTCAATTCTAAAAATGAAGAGGGGATTACTGTTCATAGAAGAAGCCATTCCGGAATTAATTTTTTCAGACTCTTTGGAGGATGTTTATGGAATTATACTCTCATTGATGGATAAGTCCTCTGTTTTTGAAAGACATGCACTATATGTCAGGGGCAGTGCATCTCCAGAAAACATCTCCGTCCTAGATGAGCACTCCCCGAAAATTGTTCTGGATGCCGCCAAAGCAGGCAGAGAGGCAGGAAGCGGCAGTGAAAGGGCTGCTCCTGTTATTGTTGATGGAGAGGTGATAGCGGTTATTTATGCATTCCAGAAGGAAGGGCAGGAAGAAAACATTCTGGGCATTATTGCTGAACTGGCTGCTGCATCCATAAAAAATATGGAGATAAAAAGAAAGATGGGACAATCGGAAAAAATGTACAGGGCCATAATAGAAAATGCTGTCGAGGGAATATATGTGAGCACGCTTGACGGGCAGATAATAGAGGCAAACCAGGCTCTTGTTGACTTTTTCGGGTATGAAAATAAGGAAGAGTTGAAAAAAGCAGGTATTCATGAGACATATGTTAACCCTGAGAGAAGGAAAGAATTTGTGAGAACACTCATGGAAGAAAAAAAGGTCAGGAACTACGAGATAGAATACAGAAAAAAAGACGGGGAGATTGTAATAGGGAATGAGTTCGCCTCTCTGGTAGGGAATGGAGAAATTATACAGGGCATAATCCATGATGTGACAGAGTTGAAAAAAATTCAGAGGGAAGTCGAGTTTTATAACGCCCTTCTGAGACATGACATGTGGAATAAAAATCAGGTTGTTATGGGCTATCTGCAACTCCTGTCTGATACGGGGCTCTCGGAGGAGCAAAACATATTTATCGAGAGAGCCAAACTTGCAGTCAGAAACAATATATCTCTTATAGAGGATATCAAAAAATTATTCTCTGCGAGAAGCAGGCAGGCAGAGGAGGTGGACCTAGATAGGGCAATGGAAAATGTGATAAACCAGCTTCTTCACGAGGCAGATAAGAAAGGGATAAGCATTTATTACATGTCCTCTGGAATAAAAGTTGCAGGCATACCTCTCCTTGAAGAAGTTTTTTACAATATTCTGCTGAATTCCATATTGCATTCTAAATGCCGTAACATACACGTCTCTGCCATCCGCAAAAAAAATCTGTGCAGGATAAAAATCGAAGATGACGGCGTTGGCATCCCTCCTGAAATAAAAGATGATATTTTCAGCAGGAAAGTCAGTAAAAGCGGGGGAAATGGTCTGGGGCTGTATCTTTCTGGCAAGATAGTGAAGATGGGCGGCGGGAGCATAGGGGTTAAAAATAGGGTTGAGAATGGCAACATAAAGGGAGCGATATTTGAAATATCTCTGCCCATCCAAAACGATTTTAAGAGGTAGTTCTTTCTCATATGAATGGAAATACTTGTGAACAGCCACACACACATTGGCGATGCTTTCATAGATATAGGTGATAAAAACTGGAAACTGGATGAACTGGTTGCGCCGCCCCACGGCTTCAAACACGAGATGATGAGGAAAGCATCGGAGGGGGAAATCATAGAGGGCATGAAAAAGGCAATTTCCGTGATGGAAAGATGCGGCACAACCCATTTTATTGACTTCAGGGAGGGGGGAGTTGAAGGCATTAAAATCCTGAAAAAGGCAATGGGAGGGAGCAGATTGAATGCCATAATTCTTGGCAGACCTCTGGAGTTGAGATATGACAGCGAGGAGGTAAATGGAATACTGAGAATATCAGACGGGATTGGGGTCAGCAGCATATCTGACTGGGATTATGAAGAACTGAAGAAAGTGGCTGACCATGTGAATAAAAAGAAAAAGATATTTGCCATACATGCAAGCGAGGCTTTCAGGGAGGATATAGATGCAGTACTTGACCTGAAACCCTCCTTTTTGATTCACATGAGCAGTGCAAGCAGGGATGATATAGAGATTGTAGCAGATGAGAACATACCTCTGGTTGTATGCCCTCGCTCCAATGCATTTTTTGGCATACGCCCCGATATAGAAAGCATGCTTGAATGTGGCGTTTCCCTCCTTCTGGGAACAGACAACGCGATGATTTCGCCGCCCGATATAGTCGAGGAGATGAAATTTCTGATGGAAAACTTCGATGTATCGAGAGAGCAGGTGGGGGAGATGGTGACGGCAAATCCAAGGAAATGTTTAAATGTGAGTCTTGGCATTCAACAATCAGATGGAAGTAAAAACATGCCATAATTCATGTTCTCGTGCACATGGAATTCCTGCGGTTTTGCATTCACCTATTTCAGATTTTAGAGGAGAGGGGAAAAAATGAAAGGAAAATTGAAAGTAAGGGACGTGATGACAACAGATATCATAGTTGCAGAAGTTCCCGGGAACAGGGAAGATGTTCTCCGCATGTTCGGCAAATACGAGATATCTGGAATGCCTGTTGTGAAGGCAGGAACGAGAAAACTTGCAGGTATCATAACCAGAAATGACCTTTTCAAAAATTCTGATGAGGAGCAGCTTGCAATGATAATGAACGACAACCCGATAACGATTTCTCCGGATGAGGACATAAAGAAAGTAGCAAAAATATTTTATGAGAAGAGAATACACGGGATACCTGTAGTGGAGAACGGGGAACTTGTGGGCATAGTTTCGCCATCAGACATACTGCGCCTTATAGAAAGATTCGATGGCGATGAGGTAGATGGGTATCTCTCGCCCGTATTCGTGCCTGTTTATGAAGAAACACCGCTTCCTGCTGTAATGAAGATTTTCAGGATAACAGATGCAGGCGCCCTGCCTGTGCTTGACGGGGAAGGGATGCTTTCCGGCATTGTGGCGGATGGCGATTTATTCACATTTTCCCATCTTGACGAGAATGTTGTAAAATCCGAGATGGGCATAGGTGAGGACGAAGACATGTGGAGCTGGGAGGGCATAAGAGATGTGATGCGTCTGTATTACGAAACATCGAAGATAAAGCTTCCGCCGATACCTGTAAAGGAGGTTATGGTCAGGGATGTCATTACTGTCTTCAGAAAAACGAAACTTTCAGATGTTGCCCAGAAAATGCTCGATAACAAAATAAACCAGATGCCTGTCACGGACGAAAATAACGAGATAATGGGGATAGTTTGCGATATTGATTTAATGAAAACGCTGATATAGTGGTGGAATGGATAAATATAGCGAGATAATTTCACTTTCAAAGCGAAGGGGGATATTCTACCCCTCTTATGATATCTACGGGGGAGAAGCAGGCTTTTATGATTATGGGCCCATAGGCACCCTGCTGAAGAACAACGTTGAGAACAAATGGAGAGAATTCTATGTTCTGAGAGAAAAATTTTTTGAGATATCCACTCCGGTGATAACCCCCTACAATGTTCTGAAGGCATCCGGGCACGTTGATAAATTCATGGACATCATACTGACATGCAAAAAATGCGGAAAAGCGTTCAAGGCGGAGGAGGTGGCGGAGGAAAATAGAAAAAAAATGGAATGCCCTGAGTGCGGCGGAAGGCTGGAGGAGGGCAGAATAAATTTGATGTTCGAGACAGGAATAGGTCCGAGAAAGAAGGAGAAGGCATTTCTGCGCCCTGAGACAGCACAGGGAATTTTTGTTAATTTTCCTTTTCTCTATCAGTTCTCAAGGAAAAAATTGCCCATGGGAGTTGTGCAGGTGGGGAAGGGCTTCAGAAATGAGGTTTCGCCCCGCCAGGGGATAATACGCCTGAGGGAATTCTCAATGGCAGAGGCAGAGGTATTTTTCGATCCGGAAAACAAGGACCATGAACGCTTTGACGATGTAAAAGATGATGCGATGGTCGTTATCCCTGCAGGAATGGAAGAGATTGAAGACACCGTGGGAAACATCGTTGAGAAGGGCATTATAAGCAACAAAGCTCTTGCATACTACATGGCTATCACGAAGCGTTTTCTTATATCTGTTGGCATTGATGAAAGCAGGCTTCACTTCCGCCAGCATCTGCAGGATGAAATGGCGCATTATGCAAGTGACTGCTGGGATGCCGAGATTTTAACCTCTTTAGGATGGATTGAATGCGTGGGAATTGCTGACAGAACAGCATATGACCTGAAAGCGCATATGGAAGCTACAGGCGTAGACATGACCGCCTTCAGATTATACGATGAGCCTGTGAAAGAGAAAAAGAAGGTCATAGTTCCTGATATGGGGAAATTAGGTCCTGCATTCAAGGGAAAGGCAAAGGAAATAAAGGAGATGCTTGAGCAGATGGAGCCGTCTGATGAGCCGGTTGTGCTTGAAATTGACGGGAAGGAAGTTGAGATAGGCAAGGAATTTTATGATGTTGTGGAGAAGGAATTTACCGCAACGGGCAAAAGTTTCATTCCGCATGTTGTTGAACCCTCGTATGGTATAGATAGAATAATTTATTGCATCCTTGAGCACAACTATTCCGAGCAGGAGAAAGAAGGCGAGAAATATGTGGTATTGAAGTTGCCACCTTCTGTTGCGCCCGTAAAGGCAGGTGTTTTTCCGCTTGTGAATAAAGATAATCTTCCATCAATTGCCAGAGAAATAGAAATGGAGTTGAGAGAAAGCGGCATTGCTTCATTTTACGATGATGCGGGAAGCATCGGCAGGAGATATGCACGCATGGACGAAATAGGTACGCCTTTCTGCATAACAGTCGATTACACAACTCTCGAGGACGATACCGTGACGGTGC
>VBQP01000049.1 GCA_008297795.1 Thermoplasmata archaeon
GAACCGGGGACCTGCCGGTTTCGGCAGCAGGGCCAGACGGCCATTGGGTCTACAGCCGGCCGCTCCAGCCAGACTGAGCTAAGGCGGGAATGGTTGATAATGCAAAGCGCATTTTTATTTTTTATGGGAAATGGGCCCGCCCGGATTTGAACCGGGGTTCATGGCTCCCAAAGCCACGAGGATAAACCAAGCTACCCCACGGGCCCCCATTAACATACCCGTAAGATAATTCATCTAAAAAACTTTTCCTTTTTGCAAAACTATAAATTGCCCTTTTTCAATATGAAAATATGGGTAATGCTGGAAGGCTTTCTGCATTTTTCATTTTCACCGTTCTCTTGCTTTCATTTATACAGTTGAACGGCTTTTCATTTTCCAGCCAGGAGATTGTATTGGGTCCGTACACGCAGAATGTTACGGACAATAGCATAACAGTTGTATGGGAAACATCTGCTGCCACAACAAATAACAGCGTTGAGTACTGGGAAAACGAAAGCCATCTTTTTGTCAAATACAGTCCCTCAGGATATCATCATGAAGTTGTCATAACTCCGACTTTCAGCAGGGGATATTACAGGGTTGCATCAGATGGTGTGAAAAGCAGGGCTTTTGAGTTCGAACTCGCCAGTAATTGTTATAACAGGGGATATTTCAAAACTGTCGTATTCGGTGACAGCCGCGGTACGTGGGATAACTGGGTGCATGCAAAGGAAGTTTCAGATGCGGTAAACAGGGAACATCCTGACATTGTGATACACGGAGGAGATATGGTCGGGAACGGTTCAAGCATCGAGCAGTGGAACAGATGGCTTGACATTTCGATGCCGCTGCTCCAGAACTCGACGATGTTTGCCGTGCTCGGAAATCATGAGCACAATAACAGCAGATACTACGAAATTTTTTCTTTGCCAAACAACGAGAGGTGGTACAGTTTTGACTACGGGCCATGCCATTTCATCGTGCTCGATAACTATGAGGCGTGGGGAGCAGGCTCGTCCCAGTACAGATGGCTTGAGGACGATTTATCTTCAACAGATAAGCCCTTCAAAATAGTGTGCTTCCACGAGCCCATATACTGCAGTGGAGGGCACAGTTCACGAGCGGATATAAGGGCGGCATGGGCACCTCTGTTTAAAAAATATGGGGTGGATGTGGTGTTCCAGTCCCACAACCACTACTATCAGAGAACAGAGCCCATAAATGGCATAACCTATATTGTCACAGGAGGGGCAGGCGCCCCGCTGTATGATCCTGAAGATGCCTGGTTTGTGGAGAAAAGCATGAAGGCATTCCACTACTGCGTTCTCAATGTATCCCTGCAGGACATGGAAATAAGATGCACTGCAAAATATACAAACGGCACTTCTTTTGACAAATTCACGCTGGTTCATGAAATGCCAGGGGTGGAAATATCAAAGCCCGAAAGCGCACTTTATCTTTTCAATAAAGAAATAATGCCTCTTCCCTCCCCTGTGATAATCGGAAGGATAGATATTGAGGCTGCGCCAGCCCAGAATTTTGATATAAAAAATGCGGAATTTTATATAGACGGAGAGATGAAATACAGCGACAGCGAGGAGCCGTATGCCTGGCTATGGGATGAGCGCGCACTGGGAAGCCATGAGATAATGGTAAAAGCGTATGACAGCAAGGGAGCAGGCGCATCGGACAAAATGCAGGTAATGATATTTCATCTGTAGAAGCGAAAAGCGTATAAATCATCATTCTTATCTATAATGGAATAAATATGAAAATAGGGAGGCTTCTATGCATGATTGTGCCTTTGATGCTGCTCCTGCCATCCTTCTCTGGAAGCGCCGAGGAGCAATCTGTCAATTCCCAAGTCATGATAACGATAAGTGGTGGCTTTGGCATAACAATAACAATCACAATCCTGGAAGGAGAAAACGTTTCCGAAATAGAATGGTCTGTAAAACTGATAGGCACTGTGTTTTTCGGGATTTATGTGGAAGGTGTTATAAATCCGCCCGTTAACGAAACGACGGTGAGAATTATGCCTTTCGGCATTGGTCCCGGCATTCTTATAATAAATGTTGGAAATTCGTCTGTATCTGCCAGCATATTTATGGCAGGACCATTTGTAATATTGCTATGATAGTCACCATGATTGTTATGGCGGAGAGCGGTTGTTTACCTAATTGTCAAGAAATTTTTCCGCCTTATAAAGAACATTTTTATCATTCTGATATGTGAGCAGTTCCATAGCCTCTTTGTATGGCAGCCATCTGTAGTCAGTATGCTCGTGTGAAAGTTTAACATTTTTTTCACTGCTTTTTGCAAGGAAGTATGTAACCTCCTTGTAAACTCTCTTTCCCTCACTTGTGTAAAAATAACTTATTTTTTCTTTGAAAGAGGGGATGAATTCCAGTTGCTCTGCGTTTATGCCCGCCTCCTCCTCCGCCTCCCTGAGCACCGTCTGCTTTTCATCTTCGCCTTCCTCCACATGTCCTTTCACAAATCCCCAGTGCCCCCAGCCGTATTTCAGGAGGAGATACTCTCTCTTTCCGTTTTTCGAGAAAATCACCGCACCGCACGATTTTTCCATTTCACCCCTCGAGTTTTTGAGTAGAACCTGTCATGGTCAGCATTTCCTGAAGCACTTTTCCATATTCCTCTCCCTCCTTTTTGAGGAGTTCAGAGGCATATCTCATAAGGTGGCGCCCGAAGTCTTTCTCCATGTCCGAGTACTTCCATTCCTCCCCTTCTGCTTTGTTGAATGCGAGCAGGAAGGCATATGCTATTGCCTTCTTTTTTACATCCATATTCTCTCCATGTATTTCCTTCATTGCTTCTGTGTGGCCCCCAACGCGGTATGCCCTTGCTATCCTGTCAGCAAATTCTGCAAGAGGGGGCAGGTTTTTGTAACTGGGAAGGTTTTTTAGAATCTTACTCTTTTCGGTTTCCATATATGCCCTTTCGAGTAGTTCAGGGGGTGTTGATTTCCTGTCCGCAAATTTTTCCCAGTCATCGCCTGCAATCTCCTTAAGTATGCCGTTTCCGTGTTCATTCCAGTAATTTGAAATTATTTTGTTTGGGGTGGCATTTTCCATGATGAGGGGCTTATCTATTTTTCCGAATATGTAGTTCAGGGCGATTTCCTCCCATTTGCTGGGTTTGAGTTTTTTCATTGCCGACTCTGCGTCCCTGCCATAGCATATGCCGTCCAGTATAATTACGCCCTCATGCATTTTCTCTATGTTCCACTGAACTTTTTTGTGCCAGTTCTCTATGAACTTTTTATCGTCTATCTTACCCTGTATGTAGTATGAGTCATCCATTTTGGTTTCAAGGGCTTCACTTATGAGGCATTCATCGCATTTTTTATTGCACGATATGAACTCTCCTATGACCTCTGCTTTGAACTCATTTTCTATATTTGGCGAGTAAAAATATTTTGTCATCTCCATCATGGTGTTGCGGGAGGCACATTCCTCGCATATCTTTATCTCTGTTTTTGCAGGCAGCCACTCTATTTTTATGTATGTTCTTTTCTCACCTTTCAGGAGATGTCTGCACATTCCTTTTTCCACTCCCAATTTCTTCATTACAAACTGCATGAATTCGCTGGGAGGGGCAGGATTGTTTCCCCGGCATATCATCTTGTTCTGTACGGAATAAACATAAATTTTTTTCTTTGAGGCAATGTCCATTATCCCGAGCATTCTTATGTGTGGGTCTTTGAAGTTCTGCACTGCGAGAAGTTTTTCATCTCTTGCCTTCCCTTTTCTGGCATAAACATATGTTGTATTCCCTATCTTCTTTGCCGCAAAGTAAGAAATCTTTGAATCTGCAAGAAGTATTGTTCCTGCAACAGCAGCAGCCAGATCCTTTCCAGACGAATACTTTTCAAGTTTCCTTTCATCTGCGCCTTCTATTTTCTCAATTTTTGCTCTCAGCCCTTTGAAGTAGCATTTCCTGCATTCGTTCTGGCATTCGGGCAGAACCATCAAAGGATTTTTTTTGAGTTGCAACGCCATTTCCTTTATTTCTTTCTCCTGGACTTTTGTCGCAACCCGTATGCCCCTGCTCTTAAATCTCTCCACAACAGATAAAGGACCATCACTTAAAAACTTTTAGTGAAGGCAGATTTAATCTCCTGCTTTGTTAAAAATTAAAAAAAGAGAAAGAAGGGTTTAAGAAGAGTTTTTTCTCAGTCCTTTCCGACGTCCCAGATTGCTTTTACCGCTATAAGTCCTGCCAGCGGTGCGATAAAGATAGCCAGTGCGCTTACAATCCCGTCGAGATAGTCTCCGAACCACTTTATGTTTCCGAAAGAGGTGGCGCTTATTGCTATCAATATTATCGCTGCCATCATGAATGTTGGCATCTCTTCTTTTGTTATTGTTCCCATTCCCAGAATAGCCAGAATTCCTGCTACAAAGCCCAGAAATCCAAGAAACGCTGCAATGTACGCCGGTGTTTCTCCCCCGGAATTAAGCGGGTCTATTGCGTCTGCACCTATAGCCAGTCCCACTATTACGGCTACTGCTATTCCTATCAGGAATATCCAACTACTTACTTTTCCCCATGTTTCTGCCATTTTACATCCCCTCGTTTTTTTATTTTACCCGTTAGGGTATAAATATGATTGAAATCATCTTATTTAAGAATATCGAAATTTTTTATATAATCTTCAGTGAATTACATTGATTTTCAATCTCCCCTCTGACAAAATATTGCAAACGGCTGCAGATGACTGCTGGAAATATTTATATAGAACCTCAAATATACTGTTTTAGCAGGAATAGCAACATCTTAATATAACCAAACATGCTTAATAATTAAAACCTGGAAAAGAGGTATAAAGATGAAGGAAGTGGTATTGAAAGTTTCAGAAGCACTGTCCCAGGATGTTGGAGCAGGTAGAGCTCGCCTTGACGGAAAAACAAGGCTCGAGTTGGATGTGACTCCCGGAGATATAATAGAGATAGAAGGCGGGCAGAAAACCTCGGCAATTGTATGGAGAGCCCGCCCTATTGATGAGGGTAAAGGCATAATAAGGATAGACAACCTCACCAGAAAAAATGCCAGGGTTGGAATGGGAGATAAAGTAATTGTAAGGAAAATAGTGCCCAAGGTGGCAAAGAAGGTTGTGATGGCTCCTGCGATTTCCCAGGGTCAGAGAATCCAGTTCGGTCAGGGAATAGAACATCTTGTTAAGAGAGGGTTGCTTAAAAGACCTGTCAGCACAGGAGATACAGTTGTTATTCCGGGTATTGCATTATTTGGCAACTCTCTTCCTTTTGGAGTGCTCAGAACAGAACCGAAGGAAATTGTCACCATAGGAGAGGAGACAGAAGTTATTGTAAAAGAAGAGCCGATAAAAGAGGAGATGCTTAATGCGCCGCAGGTGAGTTACGAGGACATAGGCGGGTTGAGCGACGAAATAATGAAAATAAGGGAGATGATAGAGTTGCCCCTCAAGCATCCCGAACTTTTCAAACGCCTTGGCATAGACCCGCCGAAGGGCGTTCTGCTTCATGGGCCTCCCGGCACAGGAAAGACGCTTATTGCAAAGGCAGTTGCCAACGAGTCAGGAGCAAACTTTTTCACCATAAATGGACCCGAGATAATGAGCAAGTTCTACGGGCAGAGCGAGGAAAATTTACGGAAGACGTTCGAGGAGGCAGAAAAAAATGCACCTTCCATAATTTTCATTGCATTGACGAAATAGACGCCATAGCATCAAAGAGGGAGGAGGTGCACGGCGAGGTGGAGCGCCGCGTCGTTTCTCAGATGCTAACCCTGATGGATGGGCTCAAGGGAAGGGGAAAGGTGATTGTGATAGGCGCAACAAACAGAGTTGATTCAATAGACCCCGCCCTCCGCCGCCCCGGCAGATTTGATAGAGAAATTGTTATAGATGTTCCGGACAGGAAGGGAAGGAAGGAAATTCTTGAGATACACACGAGAGGCATGCCGAAGTCAAAAGATGTTGATATTGACCATCTTGCAGATGTCACTTACGGGTTTGTAGGTGCTGACCTGGCTGCGCTTGCGAGAGAGGCTGCCATGAACGCCCTGCGAAGGTATCTGCCCGAAATAGATCCTGATAAGCCCATACCAACAGAAGTACTCCAGAAAATGGAAGTTGTGATGGATGATTTCAAAGATGCGTTGCACTCTATTGAGCCTTCCGCCCTGAGAGAAGTAATGATAGAAATACCAAAGGTAAAATGGGAGGATGTAGGTGGTCTGGATACTGTCAAAAAGCGTTTGAAGGAGGCAGTTGAATGGCCTCTTACAAACCCTGAGATGTTCAAAAAAATGGGGATAAGGCCGCCGAGAGGCATATTGCTTTACGGTCCCCCGGGCACAGGAAAGACATTGCTCGCCAAGGCAATTGCGAATGAATCAAATGCAAATTTTCTGTCTATAAAGGGTCCGGAAGTGTTCTCAAAATGGGTTGGTGAAAGCGAAAAAGCATTGAGAAACCTCTTCAAAAAGGCAAAGCAGTCCTCTCCGTCCATAATATTCCTCGATGAAATAGATGCTCTTGCGCCAAAGAGAGGGATGTATGAGGGAACAAGGGTTACGGATACAGTTGTGAACCAGCTTCTCACTTCAATGGATGGGGTGGAGAGCATGGATGATGTTGTTGTCATAGGTGCAACCAACAGACCCGATATAATAGACCCGTCATTCCTGCGCCCCGGAAGGTTTGACGAACTTATTCTTGTGGGACAGCCTGACAAGAAGGCGAGAGAGGAAATCTATAAAATACACATGAAGGGCATGCCCATCGGAAAGGATGTTGACGTATCAGAGTTGGCAGATATGAGCGAGGGATATGCCGGTGCAGATATCGAGGCAATCTGCAGGGAGGCAGCAATGACTGCTCTTCGCGAAAACAGCGAGGCAAAGGAAGTCAAAAGAGAGCACTTTATGAAGGCATTTGAAACAGTCCGTCCGTCGATAGACGATGAGATGATAGAGTATTATAAGGAGATAGCAAGCAAACTCGGAAAAGCGATAAAGAAGGAAATTGTGAAGGGCATGGAAGTGATGTAAGCCTGCTTTTCATGCCCCTTTCTCTCGAAAATTTTAGGGGAGCGGGGCGATAACTATTTAAAACAAAAACATATTTACTTATTGGAGGCAAGATGAACATGAAAGAAGCAAAAAAAAGCAAAAAAATAATTTTGGGAGCGATAGCGATAGTTGCGATGATGACAATAAGCGCCATTCCAGCATTGAGCATATCCAATGATTCAGTGCAGGCAACAAACGCTCATGTAATATACATGAACAAGCCAATGACAACTGCAGGAGCGCTCGCAGGAGGTGAGGTACTTATATCGACAGACAATCCTGATGGAGATGATTCACATCCTAGGGTTGCTATGAACTCGGCAGGAGTATCGGTAGTTACCTACGATAAAGCATTGAGTCTTTTGGAGATAACCAATCCAATATGTTACTCTGAGGACGGTGGAAACTCGTGGACAACTTGGGGCGAGGTGGTCTCGGATGGAGGGACACTCAGTTTTCCTCACATAATATATATTCCTGATACCGATGAATTCTTCTACACTGCAGTTGATCAGACATCTGACTACGGTCTTTTTACTGGCTGGCTTGACAGCGATATTGCAGGCGCTACGGAGATGAAATTTTTGGCTGCATGGAGTGTTGGATACCCATATGAAGACACAGCTACTTCTGTAGGGCCATGGTGCGTAATACCCTATGTAAACGACGAGTATAATGATAATGGAATGGGATTGATATATTGGCGCTATGACGATAGTGATGGCTCAGTTCATTATCCCAGTGATGACGGATATGGAGCAGCTGGCGGGTACTATGATGGCGAATCCATCACAGACACAAGTCCTGCAATAAATACAGAAATTGATGCTGGTTCCCAGCGCATGTACTTTGTCATAGAGCATACGAATGATTCAACAGGAAACAGCGAAATTATATACAAGGAAACATATACTGACCTCAATCCGAACTCTGATACATTCCTGTTTACAGGTGGTGGTGGACCAGGCGGAATGGATAAATATGCCGATATAGAAGTCTGGCCATGGCAGGGAATTCTGGTGAGCAACGAACTTCACGAGTATAAAGACCCTGATGTTGCCACCTCTGGAAGCAATGCTGTTGTTGTGTATTCAACAAATGACAACATATATGGAGATTATGACATACACTGCACATATACAAACGACAATG
>VBQP01000050.1 GCA_008297795.1 Thermoplasmata archaeon
GTCTATATCCATCGGCAGCTCGGGCTTCTTGAAATCCTTCTTATCCCTTTCCCACGGTATCGTCAGGTCAAATCCTATCTTTGTGGTCATTCTCGTTTCCAGGTCAGAGGACGGGTCAAGAGAGGAGCCCTTCTCCTTCTTTATTACCATATCTCTATCTCCCTGAAAGCGCGTTGCCATCGCCCATTCTATCTGGCTCGAGTCATGGATATCTATATCATCGTCAACAACAAAAACATGCTTCATGGATTTGTGGCCTCTGAATGCTGCCTCTATTGCCATCTTCCCGTCATCCTCATTCTTCTTGTATATGCTCACAGCCCCGTGAAGCCAGGAGCAGCCGCCAGGCGTGATGTAAACATCCTTCACATCACACACCTTCGCAACCTCATTGTATATTGTCGGCTCCCTGGGCATCCCCATAAGTGTTTTATGCTCAAGCCCCCCCGGCAGAAGGGCATGGAAGTAGGCATTTTTCCTTGCATATATCTTTTTGATTCTTGCAACACGTTGCTTTCTCACTATATCCGGCGTTTCTGTCAAATCGAGGAATGGTCCCTCGTCGTGCATCTCTCCTGTCATCTCGGCAATCATTACAATCTCTGCTTTTGGAACCGCATGTCCATCAATTTTTATTAAAGGGGTGTGCTCCATTGCATTTGCGATTGCAAGTTCATTAACCTCTATGCCTGCAGATATTGCAGACGAAATCATAACGGGCATTGAATTCCCTATGCATATTGCAAATTCTTTCAATCCTCTCTCAAGGTATGTGTTGAAATTTCTCTGGAGAATTCGCATGACAACCCTGTCGCTCCCTATTTTCATCATTCTGTGATACGAAGCGTTCAACCCGTACTCGCTGTCGTTGGCAACCACAATTGCAGATGCGATATATGGACCGCCGTCTATTTTGTAGTATTTGAGTATCGGCAAATCATCCAGATTTTTCAACAGAACATAATCGTTGTTGCCCTCCTCCACCCCGGGCTCTTCCGGATGGGCAATTGCATCTGCTATTTTCTTTATTATCTCATCCTGTCCTATTCCAAGAGCAAGTGCGACCATCTCCCTGGTGGAACATATGTTTGCAACAACAGGCATCCTGTGACCCTTAACATTGCTGAAAAGAAGCGGCTTGCCGTCCAGTTTTTTCATGAGAGTGGCAATTTCGTATTCGGTGGAAACTTCTCTGCTTATTTCGACCATCATGCCCTTTTCCTGCAAAAGAGATACAAACTCTCTGAAGTCCATCAGGTGAATATGTGGAGCAAATTTAAAAGTATTTGTATATCTTTCCCTAAACTCCTATCCTTGTCTGGAGCACGTAGAAACCCTCTTTCTTCATTGCATTTGCAACCTCTTCCTGCAATTCTTTGCCGGGAGTCAGCGCGACCATATATCCCCCAAGCCCCCCACCTGTCATTTTTGCCCCATATGCACCATTGTCTCTTGCAAGTTCCACCAGGAAATCCAGTTCCTTGCAGGAAACCTCTATTTGCTGCAGGAGCTCATGATTTTTATTCATGTAATGCCCCACTTCCTTCATATCCCCTTCCACAAGAGCCTCTCTTGCCCCATGAACCAGTTCTGTTGCATCCTTAAAAATTCTGTCATATTTCTGTCTGTATTTCTCCCGCCTCTCTCTCACGCCTTCAACTGCCTTCTTGGTGTTGGCAACTATGCCTGTATTTCCCATAACAATTTCCACAGGCTCTTTCATCTTCAGCCTTTCCATTTTGCCTGACTGGAACCATACAAGCCCCCCGAAGGTGGCGGCAGTGTTGTCAATGCCAGAAGGAATGCCGTGATAGCCTTTCTCCCCTTCATACGCTACGTTATTTATCTGCTCATCCGTATAATCGAGCCCGAATTCGTCTGCTATCGCCCTCGCGATGGCGGTGCAGCTGGCGGCGCTGGCGCCCACCCCGCTTGCCGCCCTCAAATCGCCGCCCAGCCATATTTCCAGCCCGCTGTCTATGTCCATTGTCCTGATGATGCGATTCAGTGAGTCAATTTGCTGCTCCTTCTTTTCCTCCTTATAACCCGGTGTAGCATCCCTGTCATCATGAATTATAAGACCTTCAGGAATTCTCTTCACTTTGGCAACCGTCTTTTTCTCAATGGCTGAAACAATGGCGGGAATTCCATATACAACAAAATGCTCATTGAACAATATTACCTTCCCGAAGCCTGAACCTGTTCCCATGGCAAGTCAAATCTTTTTTGCATATATAATGATTTCTCGGTTGACAAGCAAAGTTAAAATTATCATCGACGTTACCGTCTGGTGAAAAAAGTAGTGCTTGTGGTAATGGCAGTGGCTGCATCTGCTATGTGGGGTGCTTCATTCCCTGTGATAAAAATGGGGCTTGAGGAAGTATCTCCCGTGCTTTTCGGGTTGTTGAGGTACATGATTGCCACCCCTCTCTTTATACTGTTCTCCCTGATTTTTTATAAAAACGGTGTTTTTTCCGTTAAAAAGGATATTTCTCTTTTTGTTGCCCTGGGGCTGACAGGAGTGACGATGCCCACCGTACTCCAGAACTACGGCATGTTGCACACAACTGCATACATGAGCAGTATATTGCAGTCCACAGGTCCCCTTTTCACTGTAATACTCGCTGCATATTTCCTTGGAGAGAAATTGACAGGATATAAAATCGCAGGTATAGTGCTGGCATTTCTGGGCACATATCTCGCTCTTGACATACGTCTCTCAAATCCGGGCTCTTCTTTGGGGAATATTCTTGTTCTTCTTTCAGCAATATCATATTCGTCAGGGGGCATAATCGCAAAAACATGTTTGAATAAGGGATACAAACCCGTGCAGATACTCACCATCTCCTCAATTTTCGGAACACTATTTCTTATCCTGATTATGCCATTTTCAGGGGATATGACCTTCTCATTTTCCACATATATATGGGAAATAATACTGTTTCTTGCTGTATTTTCAACATTTTTTCCTTATGTCCTTTGGTATGTTGCCATGGAGAAAACAGAAATATCACGTCTCTCCTTTTTTGTTTATCTAATCCCCGTTTTTGCAACACTTTTCTCGTATTTCGTCCTGGGAGAAAAAATAACATTGCTGGCAGTGGTGTCGGCATTCATAATAATGGCGGGAGTTGCAATAGCCCAAACCCATAGAAATTTAAATGCAATGTAGATAAACAATTATGGCGCAGGCAAAGTTGATTAATGATATCACAGATTTGGTATGGCTTATGAGGGCTTTTGATTCTGATGTAAAGAGAGAGGTTTTTGAGGAAGTATGTGAGGACTGGAAGCGGATGGAGGACATAGAAGAAAAGTATGGTGATGAGGGGGTGGAGGCGCTGAAGTTTTTTGAGAAGGTAAAACTTGTAGAGACGAGATGGGGGATGAATGGGGGAAAAGCAAAAAAGGAATATCATGCTTTCTACTCCTCCTTCCACATAAAAGTCATATCTTCAGTGGATATGCTTCAGGATGTGTTTTCTATTGCCCTCATGGACGAAAAAACATTCGACGACATAGAGAACAAAATATATGAGTTCATAGGCGATGGGGAACTCGGGAGAGAGGTGGAGAGGCATTTCTCATTCACATCCATACAGATGAAATGCATAGTTAAAAGGTCTGCAAGGCTGGAATACAGGGGAATGAAAATAATAAAAGTAAAAAATTAAAAAAAATTTATAAGCAGGGCTTTCAATATACGTATATTCATAAAGGTTGGAGATGTCGGATGTTGTAAACGAATGTACGGAAAATCTTCCTGCTGGGTTATTTGTGATTAGGGGAAAGGACATCTTTCTGTTAAATGAGCATATGCGCAAACTTTTGGGCTCCAGAGAGGAAAAAATATCCGAAGAAGAATTCTGGGATTTTGTAGGGAGTAAAGAAGCAAAGGAAAAAATACTCAGTGGCAGTTCTGCAAGATTCAGGGTGGGGGGAGGCGGCAGGGCGGAGTGGGTGGAATACAGGGGCACCGTAAAAGATGGCAAAATATTCGGATGCCTCATAGAAGTCACAAGCCATGTTTTATTCGATAAAAAAATGGCTGCCGTGGAAAAAGTTTCCAGAGAAATGAAAGTTGCATCAAGCAGGGACGAACTTTACTCTCTGGCAATGGATTTTACCAAAGATGTGCTGGGATACAAAAACTGTGCAATTCTCGAAAGGGAAGAAAATTGTCTTAAAGTGGTGAGGGAAAGAGGGTATGATAAGAAAGCAAGTTTAATGGAAATCCCGCTTGATGGAAAAGGCGTTACAGTTTATGCATTTAACAGAAATGAGGCGAGATATGTGCCTGATGTTCTGAAAGCGGAGGAGTACATAGAGGGTGTGCCTGGGGCGAGATGCGAATATGCAGTCCCAATAGCATTCAGAGAGGAAAAATACGGCGTTTTTGATGTCCAGAATGATGAGATTGACTCAATAACATACTCTGACAGAATTTTATTCAACACCCTGGTATCGGAAATGGCAACCGTGCTTAAGGGTTTGCAGACGCTCGAAAAGTTAAAGGAATCTGAAGCCAACTACAGGATTCTGGTTGAAACAGCGAAGGAGGGCATAATAAAGCTTGATACCGAAGAGAACATACTGTTCGTTAATCAATCGCTTTCCAATCTTCTGGGCTATAAAACAGAGGAAATAATAGGAAAAAATCTCAGGAGTTTTACAACAGAAGAGCAATTCAGGATATTTACGGAGAAGACGGAACTCAGGAGGGACGGTGTAAAGGATTCATATGAAGCGGTTTTCATCCACAAAAACGGAAAAGTTTTAAATACCATAGTGTCTGCAGCGCCCTTTTACTCGCCTGACGGCAAATTTGAGGGTACATTTGCAATAGTTACAGATATAACGGAGATAAAAGAAGCAGAGGAAAAGGCAGAGTTTTATCATTCCCTCCTGCGGCATGATATTGGAAACAAGAACCAGATAATTATGGGGTATCTGGAACTTCTCATGGAGACAGAACTGGACGAAGAGCAGAAGGAACTTGTGGAGATGGCTTATAGTGCCATAACGTCGAGTAACGAACTCATAAAAAAGGTCAAGGAGATGCAGATAGCCACAGAGGAAAGTGAGTATTTCCAGGTGGATTTGGGCGGGGAAATAAAAAGGACAATAGATGAATTCTCAAACGAGGCGGAAAAGAAAGGCATGGAAATACACTATCAGCCTGTGAAGTCTGTAATAGAGGGTAATGAGGTTGTGAGGGAAATATTTGCGAATATTATAGGAAATGCAATTGCCCATTCCGGCGGGAAAAACATATATGTGGATTTGAAAAATGATGAAAAATATGTGACCATATGCGTGGAGGATGACGGAAATGGCATACCTCCCCATATTAAAAACAAAATATTCGATAAAAAGGTAAAAGGAGAAGAAAGCAACGGGAGCGGACTGGGATTGTATCTCGTCAAAACAATAGTTGAAAGTTACGGCGGGGAAATTCGCATGGGGCAGGGCAGGAAAGGCGGAACAAGATTTGAGATAATGCTCCCGAGGAGGCGGAGATGAACGGGCTTGGGATTGAGGTAAAAGCAGCCGCTCTTTTTATAGCTCTGTCGGTTATACCTCTATCTGCTGCAGGCTACCTTCTTACAGAACAGAGCATGAACGAATTGAATGATAAATCGATTGAAG
>VBQP01000051.1 GCA_008297795.1 Thermoplasmata archaeon
CCACACTCTCGGTCTGATGAGCTTTGAAGGCATAGACAATGAAAAGACACGTTTTCCATGGTACAAGGAATACTGGGAGTGGGGAACGTACGAGAGTTGCATGAATTATCGCTATGTATACAAACTTGTTGATTATTCCAGCGGCGACGACCCGGACCACGACCAGAACGACTGGGATGTTCTGGATTTGGCACGCTTCACTGAAGAAGGCTGGTGAGCATCAAATGAAGGCTCTCATTCCTATTGTTGCATCCCTCCTAATTTTAACATCCTTCTCAGGGTGCCTTGGGGACAAAGACGCTGACAATGACGGACTGCCAGACAGTTTGGAGCGCAGTGGATGGAGTATATACGTCACGTCAGTGGGAGAGAATGTGAGTCATGAGGTTCATGTCACATCAAGCACCCACAGAAAGGATACTGACGGCGACGGCCTTACAGATTTTGAGGAATGGTCATCTTCATCTGGAGGATATGTTACAAACCCGAGAAGCAAGGATACTGACGGCGACGGCTTAACCGACTATCAGGAAATAATGGTTTACGGGACAGACCCTCTTGACTGGAGAGATGATATAGACAAGGATAATGGATGGTGGGAAAGCGACTACGAGGAGATAAATTACTACAGGAACAGGGGTATAGATGATGCCACAATAAAGCAATTCTTGAATGATTCTGATGTCGATAGTGACGGAATAAAAGATGGGAATGACATAGACCCACTGGAGAATATGAAAGTTAAAATAACGTTGGAGGGGGTGAGAATAACATCAAATATGGACGACTCTGATGACCTGCTGGAGGTGGTATTTGACGTTACGACAGATGCGGAAACAAAATCATCAGACCTTTTCTACATACCTGTCGGAGTAAATTATTCAATGAATTTGTCATTTCTGGTGGATTTGAATGATATGGGCATACCTGGCGAGTATAACAACAGCATATCCATAAATGTGGTAGATCAGGATAAGGGGTTTGAGTACAAACCGCTTGATACTGACGGTCTTCCTGGCATGGATATAATAAAGATAGTCCCTTCGGGAAGTTATGCGAAAAATGATTTCAATATCAACTCGGACTGCGGTAACTATTCTCTGAAAGGAGCAGATGGAAGCATATGGTTCAGCATAGAGGATGTCAGCGTACCCTGGTCTTAACTCACAACTTCCTTTATCTTTCCCTCTTCTATAGCCATTTTTATCTCCATTGCTATTCTGCGCCCTGTTGACACTCTTTTTCTCCATAACGTGTTGCCGTACGGATGCCCTACTGACATATGCACGTTTGTCCCTCCTCCTATCCGTGGTGCCACGTCATAGATATAAAATTGCAGGTCTTTATCAAGGCATGTCTGGAGGCAGAAGGGCCCTATTATTCCATAATCGTAGTACTTTTTCGTTGCTTCAACGTACCTCTCCCCGAGTTCGAACACCTTTTCGAGTTGTGACTCTCTAAGCGTTGCGGAGTTGTGACCGCATACTGTATATTCGGGAATCTGCTGTTTTTCAGGCAGACTGAGCTGCTGCTGGGCGGGGAGGCGGACATGGCCATCAAGGCTTGTCTCAAACCTCCAGTCAATTCCGAGCAACTCCAGTTCTCCGTTTATGGGGGAGTAGAAAAAATCGAAGTTGAAAACAGGCCCTATTATATATCTCTCTATTCTTGCTTTTTCCAGGTCTTCCTCTGTTATTACGCCCTGCTCTATCAAACGCCCTGATTTCTCCATATATTCGCTGTAGGAGGAGCATGTGAAAAACCCTCGCTCAAGTTTTTTTACAGCATGGTGGAGTTTGACTATGCACAGTTCATCTATATCATGTGGATCCTCTATTTTTTCCGGGAAAGGCAGCCCTTCCTTTTCAAGCAGCCAGTAATAATCCCTCTCCTCTGTCCTCTCCTCAGTCCGCAGCATATTCCTTGAGCCGAACATCGGCACGCGGAAATTATTCTCTATTTCATCAATGCTGCAGTAAGATGTGAAAGAACGGTTGGGAATGAATATCACATTCTCCTCAACAAGCCGTTTCTGGTTCTCTTCCAGCAGAACTTCGTTGAATCTGTCAAAAACCCATGCCTCGTCCACACAGCCCTTCATCACTACGCCATCCCTCCTGCGGGCTTTGAAGTATTTTGCATATGTCTTCTCCCTCCCTCTCTGGGATATTGCAACTGTTCTGAATCCCTCGTCTACAGCCCCGTCGAAGGTATCAAGGGCGGAATGGGAGGCAACAGCCCCTATTTTAATATCTTCTGTGTCATAATCCTCAAGAATGCCCCATATAATGTTCCGGTCTATCATTTTATCCAAATATTGAATGTCAGCGGGGTTTTAAAATTATGCTCATCTCACTTTCGCAATTGAATAAAAAGCCATTGTCACTACTCCCAGGGCAGCAAGTGCGGTTTCTACTCCGTAGCTATCTGCGACCCAGCCTATGGGCGGCGCCAGCAGGGCTGCAGTAAGCGTCTTCACAAGCGATTCCACACTAAGACCTGATGCCATTGTTTTGTGGGATATCTGCTCGCTTATGTAGCCGACGTTCATGGGTCTGCGGATATTTTTTACAATGTAAAGCAAAACAAAGAGCGCTATAGAGAGGAGGGCAAAATAACCACATGATTTCTCTATTGCCATGAAAATGCCTGCAAGAAATATCAGCAATGCCCCTGCCATAAATGTTGCATTCACTGCCGAAGGCAGGTTTCCTATCCTGTCTTTTACCACGTTCGATCTGCTCGATGCAAAACTCGTGAGAATGTATATAAAAAAATATGTTATGCCAACAACAACTGCTGTTCGTTCATTTCCAGTGAGAAAAAGCATTACCGGGAGTGAGAGGGCAAAAGTCTTCAGAACAGGCTGCAGGTAGTTACTGGAAACTTCGAAAGACCCGTCGAAAAATGACGAATTTATGACGCCCCTCAGAGCATTAACATTTCTGAAAATTCCTGAAAATTCCCTCAGGGTATTCCCCAGCCTTTCTTTCATTCTCTCTCCCCTTTTCTCAAATCCGTCAAGTTCAGGAGGATATGTCCCCACATTTATGATATCTATTGCATACGGGATTATGGCAACAAGAAAAATCAGGGCATAGTTGCCTGTGTAGAATACAATGATTCCAGAAATAAGTGCGTTTACTGCAGAGCCAAACTGAGATGCTGCACGTGTATGCCCATAATAATCCACCTTTCTATCTTCCATACCTTTTATCCTGAGATATTCAAGTATCATTGCCTTATGGGTGCCTGTTCTGAATGCATCTCCAAGTGCATAGAGAACCATGGCTATCCCGAATGCATAAAAATCCCTGAAAAAGAAAAATATGAGGAAGGAAACAATATATGAAATGAAGGACATCACCATGGAGCTTCTCCTTCCGAAAGAATCTGCGTATATGCCCGTGGGAAGTTCGAGCAGAGTTGTGGAAAACATTCGTATCGACACAAGCAGCCCTATCATTGCATAGGATAAGCCAGTTGAAAGAAAATAGAGGATTATAAACGGTTCATAAAATTTCAAATTTTTGAGAAAACCGTAAAGTGCAAATCTGTAGAACATTCTGTTTCGGTATATTCCTTCCACATTGGAGAATATGCTTCAGGATATATAGATTTGAGCATAAAAGTTGGGAGGCGGGTTCTCCAAATTGGGATAAAAAATTAATCAAAATGGAGAACCCAGGACTATAAAGCGTTTTGGATATAAATTCTTTTGCATCGGCATCTGATTTTCCGCAAGTTTTAAATTTAGCAGATTGTTAGCAAAGTGGTAAAATGAGCAAGCCCATAGGTGTGAGAATAGATGAACGGCAGGAGGACGTATGGAAAACTTTCAAAAATTTTGTTGAGGAGAAATATGGCAAGAAGCACACTGTCCTCGGAAATGAACTGATAAAGGCGCTCCAGATATATCTTGAACTGAACAGCAAATCCGAAAGGAATAATATTGACAAAATAGAGACGCAGTTCATAACCCAGAGGGCGGGAGATATAGAAATAAAGTCGATCAAGGAAAATTCATATGACCTTCTCAATACCATAATGGCTGTGAAAGGATACATAGACAACCTCGAGTACAACTACTTTGACAAGGGAAAGCCCATACCTCTAGAGGAGAGAAATCAGATAAGCAAGATAAAGCAGCGCCTCTCCCACGCTCAGAAATTGCTGCAGGATAGAATAGAAAGCATAGGATAAATTGAAAAAACTGGGTTTTATCATAAATCCCATCGCCGGGATGGGCGGAAGTGTTGGATTGAAAGGAACAGACGGCATGGTGGAGGAGGCGATAAGGCGCGGCGCCAGGAATGTTGCCCACAAAAGGGCGAAAATTTTTTTACAGCATATCAAAAAAAATTTTGAGTTCTATACATGTTTTCAGCCAATGGGGAAAGGAGTGACGGATGAATGTGGTATTGATGCGAATGTTGTTTATACGCCATCCATCCCAACAACCGCAGAGGACACAAAGAAGGCAGTTGGCATGATGGAGCACGTTGATTTGATCGTATTTGTAGGCGGTGACGGAACTGCCAGAGATATAATGGAAGTGGTGGGCACAGACATTCCCGTACTGGGTGTCCCTTCCGGTGTTAAAATGTATTCTGCTGTCTTTGCCCAGACCCCTTATCATGCAGCCGAAATAGTGAATGATTTTGCAGAGGGCATTTCCATAGAGGAGAGAGAGGTCATTGATATTAATGAAGATGCTTTCAGGAAAGGAAAACTCCTGACATCCGTGAAGGGTTACTGCCTCACGCCCGTGCACGAAAAAATCCAGCCATCAAAAGATTTTTTTTCAGGCAATGAAGAATCGAAAAAGATTATTGTATCTTATATTGCAGAAAAAATGGATGATGAAACCGTTTATATTATAGGAAGCGGAAGCACGACGTGGCAACTTAAAAAATTGATGGGGATAGAAGGAACTCTGCTGGGCGTGGATATTGTTAAGAAAAAGAGACTGTTGTGCGGTGACGCATCTGAGTCAGATATTGAAAAACTCATTGGCAGAAAAAATAAGATAATCATCAGCCCGCTTGGCGGGCATGGATTCATATTCGGGAGGGGAAACGAGCAGATAAGTTCTGAGGTAATTAAAAAAGTCGGGAAGGAAAATATAATTGTGATATCAACAAAAGAAAAACTTTCTCATATCAAATCGCTAAAAGTGGATACGGGAGATGTCGCTCTCGATGAAGAACTGAGGGGATATATGAAGGTCATAACAGGATACGGGGAGAGCAAACTTATGAAAGTGGAATAGCATCGCTAAATAATTTTTTTGCTGACTATTTAGTAATGTATTTACTTTAATAAATGAATGCCTAATCTCAACTTATTTGAACACCTATACATATCCATAGTTAAAGGCATAATCATAACAATTAAACGGAAATTAGGATGGCCGAAGAAAGCTTGGCAGTAATGATCCCCTCTCAAATTGCTCAACTCCATGATATAAAAAAGGGAGGTTATTTGGAATTTGCTCATATAGACCATGGCGAGTTTAAGATAAAGAAAGTAGAATAATAAAAAGGGAGAGATTTAGAGGTTGAATATCCCTGGTAATATTTCTCTTCCAAATGTTGAGGCAAACCATTCGTTGAGATTTTCCAGCAAAAAAATTATTT
>VBQP01000052.1 GCA_008297795.1 Thermoplasmata archaeon
AAAACTGCTTGTTGAAGGCGGCGAAACAGTAATCTGGGAATTTCTGAAAAGAAATCTGGCGGATGAACTCTACATTTTCATGGCGCCTTTCGTAATAGGCGGCAAAACTTCGCCAACCATGGCAGGCGGCGAAGGCGCTGCCTCCCAAGAAGAAATTATACATATGAGATTGGACAATGTTCAGAGGCTGGGGGATGGGATTTTATTGAAATTTCTCCCTATTCCCCCAGGACATGAATGATAAGCGTCCTGTTCCTGCTTCTTGCATCACATTCAACAAAAACTATTTGCTGCCATGTACCCAACTGTAGTTTTCCATCTTCTATGGGAACGGTGATGCTGGGCCCGATTATGCTTGCCCTTACATGAGAATGTCCGTTTCCATCGTGCCACATCTTTTCATGCTCGTAATACCCGCTCTTGGGGGCTATTCTCTCAAGCGCTGCTGGAAGGTCCTTCATAAGTCCTGGCTCATGTTCTATTGTCGTTATTGCCCCTGTAGAACCGGGGCAAAATATGCACGCAATACCGGCACTTATGCCCGATTTTTCAACGGAAGATTGCACATCGGAGGTTATGTCAATTATGTCCATCTCATTCGTGCTGACTGCTATTTTATCGATATAAACTGCCATGATAATAAAACATTGGAGATATAAAATGCTTTATCGTGCAGCAAACATTTAAATTCCTGCCGCATTCCCCATCATGGAAGTAGGCAAGGACACATACATAGCAAAAAGTGCGGTTATTATAGGAAACGTTTCCATCGGAAATAGATGCGGAATATGGGAAAATGCGGTGATACGGGGAGATTTGAATAAAATAGAGATAGGAGATGAAAGCAACGTCCAGGATTGCTGTGTTCTCCACGTATCGCCCGAGCATCCGATAAAAATAGGAAGAGGAGTATCTGTGGGACACGGGGCAATAGTTCATGGTGCTACGGTGGATGACGATTGCATTATCGGGATAAATTCCACCATTCTTGATGGAGTGCATATCGGCAAAGGCAGCATCATAGCGGCAAATGCCGTAGTGCCACCTGGAAAGGAAATTCCATCCAACAGTCTTGTTGCGGGAGTGCCAGGGAAGATAATAAAACAGGACGAAAAACTTATTGAAAGTATAAGAGAGAATGGAGAGATATACAAAAACCTGGCAGCAAAGTATCTTAATGATGAGTTCGAAAGAATTTCGGGCGTGGAAAAATAACATGAAACTGCCGGCATCAGCACTTGCCCCTTCCTTCCGTTGCCCTACTTTTCATAGCCCAGTTCATCAAATGCAAATTTCCAGTTTTTATATATTTTATTCTTTATTTCTTCGCTCAGTTCGTACTTACTTGTTCTGATGCGGGACTGGGATGCAATATAATTTTTAAAAGCGCTTTTATTTTTCTCAAAACCACCGAGTTGCAGTTCTTCATATATTCTCTCCAACTCCTCCAGAGGTTGCCTGATAAAATCCTCGTATCTGACCTCCACAAGATTTTTCTCAGGAATCAGATTTTTCTCCTCAAAGAATTTTTTATATAGTTTTGAATAAACGTCGAATATCATTTCCTCCATTTCTTCCTTCCTGATCGGGTTTTGGACGCAGTAACGGGGCAAAACCTTTACCATAAATTTTACCATGGAAAAGAATAGAGTATACGGATTTCTGTATATGTGCACAAACTGGGCATCTGGAAACATCTCGAGAAGCAATTTTATTCTTGCTGTATTTGATGGATTCTTCAGTGCAAGTCTTTTTCCTTTCCAGAAGAAAGTGAGTTTTTTTAAGAGGTAAAGATATGCTTCTCTCCATTCCTCTATGGATTTTTCTGATACGCTGTTCATGCCAACATACCTGTTGTAAAATGCCATATTTTGTGGAAAGCACCATCCATTGTAGTACGCATATGGGGTAAAAGCACCGAGAGCATATTCCTCCTCCTGGGGCAGGTCGGGACCCATTGGAACATCGTCCATGGGGCGTGTTTCAGGTATGCTCGATGCAACTATCGGCTTGAGCGCTTTTTCACCAACTATGAAAGCACCGGGAATTACAGAATGAAAAGTTGTGCAATACCCGAAGTTTTTGTCAAGAGATAGAAGATTGTGCATATACGTGGTGCCGCTCCTCCAGTGCCCCACTATAAAAAGAGGGGGTTGTGATATTTCGGTTTTTTTAATATGTTTGTCAAATTTTATTTTCTCCATAGTTCGGAATGGCGAGATAACACTGCTCAGCATAACTGCATAAAGGAAGCGGGGCATATATTTGAATGATATTCTGAATTTATTCTGTGCAACTAATCTGAGTAGATTGGTTAAATTTGCCCCGGCAAGAGGCTCATAGACCACATCAAAAATATCTTCTTTAATCTCCAGATCCATATTTCCACAATAGGGATTATGATTTGTTTTAAATTATTTTCCGATGGCAGCATTTAATGCCGGGCGCCACAAAAGTGTAAGTTTAATAAATAAGGGCATATTCAATTGTGTAAAGAATAAAATGAGAATAAGCATGGTTACAGGACTGAGCAGCATAGGCAAGGTGATATCTTTCAGAAATGCAGGAGGGATGGGCACGCAGGTGCCGATTCTTGCTGAGAAACTGGGAGAGAAAGGATTTGATGTGGCAATAGACGACGTGAAGGATTTTGATGTACTGCACCTCCATAATCCCCTCCCGAATTTTGTCCCGCTTGTGAGGAGAGCAAAGCGGCAGGGAAAACCCGTGGTCATACATGCCCGTCACATACCTGAACTTGTGAAGGGAGGGTTCAAATTCGATAAAATTCTTTATCCTGTATTTGACCTGTACTCCAGATGGCTGTACAACCAGGCAGATGTTGTAATATGCGCAACCCCTTATGTCAAAAGGTGGATGGAACAAAATGGTGTGAAAAGCAAATTGGCTGTGATACCAAATGGTGTTGATATCAGCCGCTTTTGCCAGGATGATGAAAGGAGAGCGGCATTCAGAAAAAATCATGCTCTCGAGGGCAAGTTCCTTATATTCTCTGTCGGGCTACTCATTCCCAGAAAGGGGGTGAGAGATTTTATAAATGTCGCAAAGAAGTTTGAGGGCAAAGATGCTTACCATTTTCTATGGGTTGGTTCAACAGAGCCCGGGCTAGAGAAAGCAGACATATCTGACGCCCCGGGCAATATAAATTTTATAGGGCACATTCCTTTTGATGAAATGCCTGCCGTATATTCTGCCGGCGATGTATTTTTCTTTCCAACATATGCAGAAAGTTATGGAAATGTCCTGTTTGAGGCGGCAGCATCTGGAAAACCGATAGTTTTGAGAGATATAGAGATATATGAGGACTGGTTAAAAAATGGTGTCAACTGTCTGAAAGGAAAAACTGCTGAAGAATATGCTGCCCACATAAAAACTCTTTTCGAAAACAAAAAAATGAGGGAATCGCTTGGAAAAGAAGCAAAAAGACTCGCTGAAGAGCATAATATTGATAACACTGTCAGCAAACTTGCTGAGTTGTATGAAAGTTTGATAGAATGATAGGTGATGAAATTATTAATTTCTTTGGGGGGGCTGGCGGCGGGGGGATGCTGCTCGCCCTTTACATAATTTTTTTGATAGACAGCATGATGTTTCCCGCCCTGCCCGATTTCTTCCTGCTTGTCATATACTCCACAAATCCTGGCAATGCGGCATGGGGCGCCGCCCTGCTTGGGATAGCTGTATTTGCAAGTTTTTCAGGCAATTCTCTGCTTTATTTGATTGTGAAGAAATATTCGCCGCCCAATTTTATAAAGAAATTGATGAAGCGGTACAGCAAAATGCTGGTTGTGAAGGACGAGAAGATTTTATTGATTAACAGGGTGGCGCCTGTCCTTCCGTACACCGGAGCCTTCATAGCAGTAAACAACTGGGATTACTGGAAGGCGATAACATATATTGTGGTCGGGGCTGCAATAAAATTTGGTTTTTTGATACTGCTTTCCGGAACGTTTTACAGACTCTTTGAGAGAGGAATTGCAGAAAAAGCGACTTTTTTGTTAATTGTAGCGACGCTGGGGATAAGCGCCTTTGCATCTTACATTGAAAAGAAGAGACTGGGCGCAAATTAGGACAGAGAATTTATTACAAAATGGAATTTTATTGCAGGCGATATTTGAAACAAAATATCTATTCCGATTCCGAAGAAGTGAGAGATTATGGAGATGCCGATAGCAATACCATCAGGAGGTGTGGTAAAATTCAAGCCCAGGTAGTTGTGCCCTATTGCCGGAACCTGCCTCTCCGGCTCTATCTCGCATTTGCCGTTCAGGCTCACATTTTCATTCCCATCTGAATAAAAGCCGGATATATAGCCTGGCGATTCCCACAAAAAAATGGCTTTCCAGTACCTTGAGGACAAATTTCTGTCAAGATATGTATGTATATCGCATGTCATTCCTGCATCCAGTTCAAGTTTTTTATCTCCCGCACATGCTTTTATTTTGATTTCTGAGGGGTAGTAAACATCATAATCAGCCACATAAACCATACTGCCATATTCATAAGATATATTTGAAAAAGATAGATATTCTCCCTCATCAGATACAAGGTACAGGATACCAAAAGCAGGGCCCTGACATACCCATGAGGGGACATTCCCATAAAACATGCTCCAGTTATTGTCAAACGATGCCCATATCCAGTCATATCCGAAGATATTATTATCAGAGGAAAATGCTATTGAAGAAGGGATTGATAGAGAATGATGAGATAGCCACCACTTTGTAAGATTTTTATATGCAGTATAAATGCCTCGAAGGTCGGAAGGGTTCCTAAATGGATTGCTGTAAGTCCAGTTTCCCCATACATGCTCGTAATATCCTGTGCCCCTCAATTCCCCATATTTTCCATCAATGGTGATATTGCCTGTGACCCTGCAAAAAGGGATGAATCCATATTTATAATAACCAGATCCCATTGGAAGTATGCCATTTGATATGTTGCCCGCAACCCACTGGGGGGGAGTTGCAGCCTCAAAGTGAAGATTTATGATGAAATTTTTTCTCTCAAAATGAACTACATATTCAGGATACAAACCCTCCATCCATGAATTCTGGTACCTTAGTTTCACCATGTTTTTTTCATGGGTAAGAGTACCTACAGGATCACCATAAGAACCGAGGCTATATGATGTGCCATTGTCCATATTAAAAACTGTTAGAAAAAGATTGCATGCAGGGGTCTCCATCTCATATTCAAAAGAAGATGTTAAACTCCAGTTGCCCATCCCATCAATTACGAAGAAGGTGTCGACATTCCACCATTCTCTGCCGCATGGAAAATGGTCTCCTTCGTCCTCAGGAGTCCAGGTATCAACAGGATATGCTTCACTTTTATCTGATAAAATGGCAGAAAAATTGTTTGAAAATGCAGGAGAAATTGCGGCAGCAGGCACAACTATTAACGCAAAAACGGCCAGCGATAACATTATTTTCATACAATCCAATATTGGCTAATGATAAAAAAATGTTGCCCACACCCCCCTATTTCCACTGGAAGTTTAAAATATTGTAACCATTTTACATTGTGCAAATAACAATACTTGATGGCTATGTCGACGAGCC
>VBQP01000053.1 GCA_008297795.1 Thermoplasmata archaeon
AGAAGGGCATGGACGGCATAGAACTCCACAGGGATGGAAAGGGAGAAAGAATGGACGGGGCAAGAGCAGCAGAGCAGATACTGAAAATAAATCCTGATGCGGTGATATGGGGGTATACCGCATGGACTGACACAGAATGGGCGGAGAAACTGAGAAAGGCAGGGGCTAAAAAAATTGTGAAACGTCTGGTGCCGTTCAAGGAATTTGCGGAGATGGTTGCTGATTTTGTGAAAGAATAATCATCCATCTGCCCGCCCATGCATAATGGGAAGCAATGATTTTCATTGCTTCAGGAAATCTATGTTTATTCCTTCTGTAGCCTCCTCTATTTTTTTCACTTTTTTATTTTCATCGGGCAATATGATGGATTCAATGCTTTCCACCTTTCTTGCCGCCGTGTATGTATCGCTTCTTATTGAAAGCAGAGGTATATTCCTGCGGTCAGCCTTCGCGAGTATGTTTGACGGAGGAACTATGTTGTTTGTGAGAACAATGCATGAAGTCCTTTCATCGTCCATGGCTGCTGTGATAACATCGCTCCTGTCACCGCCTGTTATTATCAGTTTTCCCTCCTTCTTGAAGTCAGGATGGCGAAGTATCTCAGGAACGGAAAGAGCCGCAATCAGCACATTTCTCACTTCTTTCTCAAGTCCTTTCTCTCCAGCCACGACTCTCGCAAATAATTTATCTGCTATGTATCTGACCTTCATTGCATCCAGTTCATTGATATAAGGGACAGTTCCGAGCATCTGTATTCCCATTTTTTCCATCTCTCTCTCAACCTTTTCAACATCTTCTTCCCTTACCTTGTCTATTACGACGCCTGCAATATTTACGCCTGCATTTCTTGCAGCGCATTCTGCAAATGATAGAGAGTCCATCATGTCATATGCATCTCCAGAGATAACAAAAAGTACATCTGCGCCAACAAGTGAGGCAACTGATAAGGAATCAAGGCCCAAAGAACTCCCTCTCACAAGATTTTCTCCCCCCTCTATTATGAACAAATCCTTGTTTGAAGAAAGGCGCTTGCACCTTTCCTCAACCTCTTTTTTGATATCGGGGAACGCATGCATTATCTTGGAGTGGTGAAATCCGAGAGTGAACTCATCTACCTCTTCTTCTATGCCAAAAACTTCCTTGAAAAGAGCAGCATCATAGTCAACCAGCCTTTTCTTTTTATAAATCTGGTTATCACCCAGAGGTTTCATATACCCTATCTTCCCGCCAAATTTCTTTGCAATTCCAAGCGCAACAGTCGTTTTTCCTGCTTTTGGCATCACCGATGCAACAACTAACTTCTTCATTTTTTCACCTCTATATTTATACGGGCATCTAAAGCTTTTGCCCCTTTTTCATATACCATCAATGGATTGATATCCAGTTCGGATATTTCCGGGAATCTGTTTACGAGAATCCCTATGCGATATATTGAATCTATTATTGAATCGATGTCCTTTCTCTTCTCTCCCCTCACGCCCAGAAGCAGGGGATATGAACTTATTTCTCTTATCATTTTTCCTATCTCCCTTTTTGACACAGGAGCGACGCGGAATGCCACGTCTTTAAGAACTTCCACATATATGCCGCCGAGTCCGAACATCAGAACTTTTCCGAATGAGGAATCTGTTGTTGCGCCGACTATGGTCTCCACCCCGTGCGGAACCATTTTTGCAATCTCTATGCCTCTTATATTCGCCTTCGGCACATTCTGCCTGCAGTTTCTCATTATTGCCTCATATCCCTCTATGACCTCTTTTTTATCATCTATGTCAATTAGAACGCCGCCGACATCGGTCTTGTGTATTATGTCTTCCGAAACGACTTTCATGACAACAGGATAACCGATTTCCTCCGCCACCTCCACCGCCTCCCCTATGCTTTTCACGACCCTGAACGGGGGAACGTCGATGCCCGCCGCAGCCATTATCTCCTTTGCCTCTGTGCCGAGCAGTTGTTTTCTCCCATCTTCCAGAACTGATGAAATGACTTTTCTTATCTTTTCTTCGTCCATCTCCACTTCGTCCATCTTCTCCTCTTTTCTTTTTTCGTATGCGGTGTAGAGCGCCTTCAGTGAAGAGACTGCATCTTCGACATCACCAAATGCAGGTATTCCCTTTGATTTCAATTTCTCAAGTATTTCTTCAGTTCCCTCGCCTCCAAAAAGAGAATATATTATGGGCTTTTTGCTTCCATACTTCTCCTGCATTTCAATAAAGGTGTCCATAAGCGGCTCGAGAGGCGTCATGTCTGTCTGGCAGTAAAGCGCTATGATTGCATGGATATTGTCTTCATTCAGCGCCCTTTCCAGCGCCTCCCTGTATTCCGCCCCCCCTGCCTGCCCTGTCAGGTCAACAGGGTTTTTGTATGAGCCGAATTTTGGCATCACATTCTCAAATGTTTTCTTCAGCAATTCCATGTCGCTTGTAAGAGTCACTCCATATTTCTCGCATGCATCAGCAGCAAGAACCCCTATGCCCCCTCCATTCGTGATTATAACGACATTCTTGCCAGCAGGTTTGGGGCAGGCAGCAAGCGTCGCCACCCAGTTGAACCCATCTTCCAGACTTTCAGCCCTCAGTATTCCAGCCTGCTTGAATGCAGCATCGAATATTTTATCTGAGCCGGCAAGCGAGCCTGTATGGGAAGCAACAGCCCTTGCCCCAACCTTCGAGCGCCCCGCCTTTATTGCGACTATCTGCATGTTTTCGGGCTTTTTTTTCACCAGTTCCATGAATTCCCTGCCATTTTCCAGACCTTCTATGTAAAGAAAAATCACCTTGGTGATATCGTCATTAAAGACATATGACATTATGTCTGCTTCGGTTATATCTGCCTTGTTGCCGATTGAAACGATTGTGGAAAGACCCATGTTCTCTTCTGCTGTTTTTCCTATCATTGCTATTCCGAGCGCACCTGACTGGGATATGACGGCGATGTTGCCGGGACAAATTTTTGAGGGCCCGAAGGTTGCATTTATGGGGGCAGATGCAGAATATATGCCAAAAACGTTGGGTCCGAGGATGCGCATTCCATTCGCCCTCGCCTTCTCAACCATCTCTTTCTCTGCCTCAATATTCCCTATCTCTGAAAAACCGGAGGTTATGACAACTGCAAACTTCACGCCCTTCTTTGCACATTCCTCGACTGCGCTTACGGCAATGCTTGCAGGCACCACTATCAGGGCAAGGTCAATTTCTCCATCTATTGAAGAGACGGACTCATGCACTTTTATACCTAAAATTTCTCCTCCTTTGGGGTTTATAGGATATATCTTTCCTTTATAACCTGACTCCACTATGTTCTTCAGCACGGTATGTCCGATTTTCCCCTCTTTGTGCGATGCACCCACAACAGCGACATGCCTTGGATTAAAAAGGTATTTTAAGTCTGCCACTGACAGCGTATGGAAGTATAAGATATAAACTTTTTTGCATGTGTGTCTACCGCACTTATACGCTTATAGACCGAGCATGTACTCTGCTGTCCTCAATGCCATTCTTACATGCTTTGCCCCGTTTCCGATAACATGGGGCCCATGCCCGGGATATAAATTAACCACGTCAAATTCGCCTATTCTTCTTATGGAGTTTGCCAGTTTCCCCGCATCTCCGCCCCAGAAATCTGTTCTTCCCACTCCCCCGTCGGAAAAAATCGTATCCCCTGAAAACAGTGACCTGCTCTCTGCTTCATACAAACATATGCTTCCCGGGGAATGCCCCGGAGTGTAAATAACCTTCAACTCCATTTCCCCTATTTCTATGATATCTCCATCTGCAAGCTTTCTGTCCACCCTGACAGGAGGCTGCTCAACGCCAAATAATGACGAGGACCAGTCCCTCCCCTCCTCCAGAGTTTCCGCCCCCTTCTCATGGCACATCACCTCCACGATTTCCTCATCACACCTCTCTTTTATATCCAGGACGCCGCCGCAGTGGTCGAAATGCTCGTGCGTCAGAATTATTGCTTTTATGCTTTTCGCGTCAACTTTTTCTGTTATGCTTTCTATGACGTATGAAGAATTGAATCCTGTTCCTGTATCTATGACTGCCGCCTCCCCGCCACCCCCCAGAACATAAATATTCGAGTCGAAGCCCATTCCCTCTATTTTCCAGAATTGCATATTCCAAAAGTTTTTATCCTATTTTATGATTTCCACCTGCATGAGCGAGAAGGAGAAAAGGAAGATCATTGACAAAATAGAGGATTTGAATCAGGCAAGGGCTTCTCTTCACAGAAGGCTTGAGGAACTTGAGGAAAAGAAAAATGAGATGTCAGAGAAAAAATACGCAAAATTGAAAGAAAAATACACCAAAAAACAGCAAAAAATAAGGGAAAAGATACATGCACTGGAACTCAAACTTAAGGAGTTCACCTGAAGTGCATTCTAAGATGGTATATCCCTCCGACCAACTCCTTTTCCATGATATAGTTCTTTTTATCAAATTTTTCAAATAACGAGAGCATCGGCTTGTTGTCTGCGAATACATCGGCAGTGAATCCATACAACCCTCTTTTTTTGGCAATTGTGGTGAGATACTTCAGCAATTCTGTTCCTATCCCCTTTCCCTGCCAGTCATCTCTTACAACAAATGCCACCTCTGCGCTGTTTGTATCCTCATCAAGTCCATACCTTCCTATTCCCAGTATCTCCTCCTTCTCCCCGTTGCCAATAACTGCAACTATTGCCATATTTTTTGAATAGTCTACGTTTGCCAGTTCATGCAGTTGCTGTCTCGGCAGATACTTTTTAACCCCCATGAATCTCTTGTATATTGTTTCATCTGAAAGTTTGTAGAAAAATTCTTTTATCAGGTCTTCATCTGAAGGTTTAATGGGGCGCAGCATCACTGTTGTTCCATCTTTTATTTTCACATATTTTTCCAGATTGGCAGGATATATGCCTCCTTCCCCTTCCACAAGTATCTGGTCTCTGTACACAAGATTGTATTTTTTGGCTTCCTCAAGCAGCCATTCCCTGAATTTTGGATGGGCTATGCTTATGAGCGATATTGCCCTCTCTCTTATATTCTTCCCATGGAGGTATGCTATGCCATATTCCGTAACAACATAACGGGCATCCCCTCTTGTGAGGGTAACACCCGCCCCCTCTTTCAGAAAAGGCACAATCCTTGATACCTTTCCGTCTTTTGCAGTGGACGGAAGCGCTATTATACTTTTACCTCCATCAGACATTGCTGCCCCTCTCATAAAGTCAGCCTGCCCGCCTATGCCGCTGTAAAATTCATGGCCCAGCGACTCTGCTGTCACCTGCCCTGTCAGATCTATTTCAAGGGCTGTATTTATGGCTGTCATTTTTTTATTTTTTGCAATCACCATAGGATTGTTTGTATATTCTATAGGGTGAAACTCGAACTCGGGATTGTTGTCAATAAATTTGTAGGTCTCCCCTGAGCCCATGCAGAACGAAGCAACTGTCTTCCCTCTGTGTATTGTTTTCTCAGAGTTTGTGACAATACCCTCTTTTATCAATTTGACGACGCCGTCTGTGAGAAGCTCTGTATGCACTCCCA
>VBQP01000006.1 GCA_008297795.1 Thermoplasmata archaeon
GAAAGAATAGGGCATCTGGAGGAGCAAATTATGGTCGGAGGGGACCTTGCCACCACCTACCCACTGAGAATGGCTGCAGGGGTGCTATATGAGAGAGATGACTTTGAAAAATTTCTTTACAGTAATGAGGATAAATTCCCTCACGGAAGGGAAGAAATAGATGTTGTGCTAAAGGAGGCAAGGAAAAGAAAGGGCATAACAACCACAAGTTGCGGTCGTATTCTTGATGCGGCTTCTGCCCTGCTTGGTATATGTACAAGAAGAACATATGAAGGGGAGCCAGCAATGAAGCTGGAGAGCCATGCTGCTGGTGGAAAGAGTTATGGTATCAAACCAGAAATAGAATGGAGTAATGTGGCAATTCTCGATACATCCTATCTCATGAACTGGCTCTGGGAAAACAGGAACAGGAATTCAAAAAATCTGGCTTTCTCTGTAGAAGAATACATAGCAGAGGGGCTTGCAGAAATTGCAGTTGATTATGCAAAAAGGGAGCATGTAAAATCGGTTGCTGTCTCAGGCGGGTGTGCATACAACGAGCATATTGTGAAGGCAATCAGAAGGAAGGTGGAAGCCAGCAGTCTTATCTTTCTGCTGAACGAAAAAGTTCCAGCAGGAGACGGGGGGATATCATTTGGTCAGGCAATTGTTGCAGATGCAAAGATGAGATGATCACGGACTTATTCTTTTTTTATCTCTCGGGAATAGAATGCATTCTCTTATATTTCCCAGGTCAAGCACTTCCATAAGAAAACGTTCTATCCCGAAGCCGAATCGGGGAGGCATCCCGTAACGGAACGCTTTCAGGTATTCGCTGAAATTGTCCGTATTCATTCCGAGTTCTTTCATTCTTTCGACCAGCATACCGTATTCATGTATGCGCTGCGCTCCTGACGAAATCTCTGTGCCGTTGCACGCCATATCAAATGCCCTTGCATAATCCCCGTCAGGCATGGCATAGAATGGTTTTGTTTTAAGAGGAAATCTCGTGATAAAATAGAATTTTTCGTTAACTTCATTTCCAACTATTTTTTCCTCGTGTCCGTTCCCAGGTCATCTCCCCATTTGAAATCCGTTTTTTTCTCCAAAATCTCAGAGACTTCATCATACGTGATTCTTGTGAAAGGAGTTTCAGGGATTTCTATGTCTGTGCCAATAATACTTAATTCCTTTCCTCTATCCTCGACCATTCTTTCCATGACAGCCTTCACCATTTCTTCGCCTATTTTCATGACATCTTCCTCATCTTTTATAAATGCCATCTCCACGTCAATCGCTGTTGATTCGTTAAGATGGCGGGAGGTATCATGTTCCTCTGCCCTGAAATACCATGCAACTTCATACACTCTATCCAGTCCCGTTGCCATCATGATCTGCTTGTAAAGTTGAGGCGACTGCACGAGATAGGCATCTCTTCCGAAGTAATTTATTTTGAATACCTCCGTCCCCCCCTCAGGCGAAGAAACTGTAATTTTTGGAGTATGCACCTGCAGGAAGCCGTTTGATGAAAGAAAATCTGATGCCGCCTCAATGAAAGTGTGCCTTATCTTGAAAATGGCCTGTATTTTTTCTCTGCGCAAATCTATGAATCTATTGTCAAGGCGGGTGTCAAAATCCACGTTAACCTTGTCGGCAATGCCCATGGGAAGAGGTGTCTCAGCATGTGAAAGCACCTCGATTTTTTTCGGCAGCAGTTCCCATCCATTTCTGACCTTTTCGTTCTTCTGGCATAGCCCTTCTGCAGATATCACGCTCTCTCTGGAGAGAGAAGTTATTTCTTCAAATATCTCAGGTGTCTCCTTCTTAATGCAGGTTATCTGCGCCTTTCCTTTCCTGTCCCTCAACAAAATAAAGGCAATCCCTCCGAGATTTCTTATGTCTTCCACCCATCCTGCAATAACTATGTCTTTGCCAAACTGTTCCTCTCCAACATCTGTGGAGTAATAGGTTCTGAGCATGCTCTGTAAAGAAATAGAGGATTAAATCTTTTCTGCTTTTCTCAGCATTTCATATTTTCCGATAAGCGTGTTCCAGTCAGGCAGTCCCACCTGTGCACCCTTCTTTTTTATAACGAAAGATGAGGCAATACTTCCCAGTCTGCATGCGTCCTCCATATCCATTCCGCGGGCAATGCCTGCCCAGAACGCTGCTTTATATGCATCTCCTGCTCCGGTGGGATCCACTATTTCTGACTCAACTGCAGGAATTCTTTTTGTTCCCTCTGCAGTATGAAGTGAACTCCCTTTCTCCCCTTCTGTTACGATGACGCTTGTTTTTCTGGATATTTCTGAAAGGCATGAGTTTGTTATTTTCTCTATTTTTTCAAGTTCGAAGTTGTTGCAGAAAAGAATGTCAGTATTCTCGATTATGAAGGAGAGTTGTTCTTTCCCGTATCTTGCTATATCCTGGCCTGGCTCAAAAGCGAGAAATTTCGCCCTTTCAGCCATTTTGCATGCAAATTCAGGATGGGAAGGCGCAATGTGCACCGTATCTCTCATTTCAACCTCAACATCTCTCATATTTTCTGAAACTCCCCAGTAGAAGTATGTTATCTGATTGCTGCGCTCGTCATTGAAAATATATGCCTGCGCAAGTTCCCCATCAAATTCCTTAACGCTGAGTTCAATATCCATATTGTTCAGATATTTGTAGTAATCACTTCCCTCAAAATTTCTGTTTACAGCGGCTATGAGTTCGCTTCTGCATCCGAGTTTTGCCATTCCGACTGCTATGTTGGCTGCTCCACCTCCGAAGAAATCCTCCATATCCTTTATGAAAATTGAATGGTTTTTTTCAGGATGGTATGGTATGCTGAAAATATGGTCAATTGCAATATGTCCCGCAACACTAACTTTTTCTATCATGGATTCGATAATATTATATCAGGAACGTTTCCTCTAATTGGGAAGTTAAAAGTACAGACCTACTTAAAACTATTGATGTACAGGAATTGGAATGTGCCCATCCCTCTCTTTCACCTTATTCTTGCTTCCATACGTGCCAGCCTCTCTGCAACCCTGCCTGTCCCTGAATATTTGTCGTGGGAAAATTCAAGCGCTATTCCCTTGCCGAGTATGAATACTGCTTTTTTGTGGTCATCCTTTGATTTGTGCACATGGTGGGGCAGCACGCCTAACTTTTCGTATTCTTCGAATGCCTCATTTCGCCTCGAAGATTGCCTCTCCAGCTCGTTCTTTATCTGGGCAAATAGGGTATGGAGCTGAATGATTTCCTCCTTTTGCATCTCATCCCTTCAGTATACTAAATAAATAACTTGTTCTTATACTTTTCGTCCGTTATTTTGATGTTGGGGGAATAAACCTTCATCTGTAACCAAATGCTTCTGTTAAAGTAATTTTTCCTTTGCATTGCCTTTTTACTTCAGATAAAATTTCATCATAGTAATTTTCCCCCAGTCTTTTTATGAATATGTCTCTTTTTTCATCAGGAAGGGCGGAAAGGACACTCTCAAGGACCCCTTCTTTCAAATGAAGCGAATCAATCATTATCTCCTTAACTCCTGCATCTATGAAAGCATTTACATACTCTCTTACTTCATTTACTTCAATATCCGGGAAAACAGGTCCAAAAAACACATACACATATACCCCTCCTTCAGACAGTTCTCTCGCAGCTGACAGCCTTCTTTCTGCAGAAGGGGCGCCAGGCTCGAGCAGATTTATGTCGTCTTCATTCAGGGAAGTTATTGTTATGCCGACTGCCGCCCTGCTGAATCTTTTTATGATTTCCATGTCTCTTATAACAAGATCTGACTTTGTCTGTATGTCTATGGGAAAATCTTTTTTGAGAAGTACAAGAAGGCACTTTTCCGTCAACTTGTATTTTTTCTCCGCAGGCTGGTAAGGGTCTGTAACTGTGGATATGCCCACAACTCCTCTTCTTTTGTTTCTCAATTCCTTCTGGAGTACAGTCGGTATGTTTATTTTTGCATAAACCTCATTCCACTTATTCCTCTCAACATGGATTACATTGGGCACATAGCAATATCTGCATGCATGTGAACATCCTGAATAGGGGTTGAGGGAGTAATCCAGCCCGGGAAGTTTTGAAGGCGACAATGCCGTTTTGCACCACTTTTCCTTTATCATGGTTCCAGAAAATCATCTATGCGACGCTGATGCAGTCGGTCTTTTATCAACTCGCTTGTCTCTATCCACCTTTCGAGAGGGATATCCATTGTTCTGGAGACGTGCATAAGTGCATCCTGAAACGTATCAAATTTGAGAGGCTTTTTTCTAAGTGCATCTCTCACATGTTCTCTCACATTCCAGACACCGACAGGCATTATGTAGCCCGGATGTATCTCCCTGAGCACGACAACACCAGCCTGCCTCCTTTCCCTGTTCAATGCTTCTGCTGTTGCAAGACGTGCCGCATAATAGCAGCCCCCTATGGTTGCATATTTGCTTCTCCCACCATAAAATTCATGGTCTCCGAATATTACTATCTGTCTCTTCGACGGATTCCATGTCGTGTTTGGATACCATGCCTCTATCAATTCATACTGCCACGAGGAGGGATACATGAGAACAAGCCATCTGTTGTCAAGGCTTTGGGTTTCGTAAATTCTATATTCGTTTATGAAAGGATATCCCTTCACCTTCTTTTTTATCTCATTACCTATTGTTGAGTCAACTGCAGTTATGCTCCATCTTGTCGGGACAAACTTTCTATTCTCCTCAATGCCGAAGGCGCCGACAGAAAAAGCCTTCTGAATCCTTGAGATGAGAACCCCTTTCCTGTACAGTTCTATCAGAGCATCCTTTGCTCTCAGGTCTCCATCGTAGTATGCCTTTTCTATGCGGGGCTCCACCCTGGGGTTAGCAAGCCATACTTTTTTTATAGGAGCGGAGGGACCATGTGGCTGTACCTCATCATAAAGTGCAATATTCCCCTGCGGTTTTTTTTCGAATATGACTTCCATGTCAACAGGGCTTGCAGCAAGTGCCACCTCTCTTGTAAACTCCACGATTTTACCAGAAAAATTGTGTATGGAAGTGCGGTATTTTCCTCTGACAAGTTTCATCCTGAAGTCAACTATGTCATCAATTTTTCTTCCCACCCATTGTTCGGGCGTGTCTATGAAAGAAGTATCGCCCTGCATCGGCGGAAGCATGGGTCCCACACTCACTTTTGGGTAGCCCTCCCTTCCCACAAATACAGAGGGAGGGGTGGAGCCGTGCAGGGAGGTGGAGTCTATGAGAGGCTTTGTTTTTGCACTTGAATAAAATTTGACAAGTATCGGGCATCTCTCCTTCCCGCAAAGCAATTTTGCCCCCCTGCACTGCAGGCATAGGGAAGATGCGCCTTTCGAATCAACATCGAATATTGCCCTGCCTGATTCGCTGAGGTCTATAAACTTGCGGGGGGCAGTCTTCATTCATTTAACAATGCTGCATTGTTAAAAATATTTTCTCCCCCCTCTGCTGGCGATTTAAAAGGTTTTTGCATCTCAGAATATGTACAGGAGCATGTATATCCCAACTACAGCAAGCACAGCGGCTGTTGCAAGTTTCACTGCGCCATGCCCTCTCTTCTGCATCTCTCCCAGTTTTTCAGAACTGAACCCCTTATAAAATAGGGCGAGGATTATGAGAAGGGGAAGTATGAACATGGTATTGTATATCAGAAGATAGATGAAAGCGGTTATTTTTAAAGGCGATGAACTCTTTATGACTGCCATTATCGGGAATAATACCTGCCCCGTGCATACGAATTCAAGCATTGAAATGCCAAGTCCTGTGGCAAAGGCGAGCGCAGAGAGAAGGGCGATTTTTCTATCGCCTGTCAGAACTTTTATTATTCTCCCTCTTCTTTTTTTCAGAAATCGGGGCAGTTGGAGAATCGTTTTCTCATCTTTCTCTATCCTGAAGTAGTCCCATACATTGAATGCGGAAATTATAAGTGCAAATGCCCCCGCAAATGCATATATATATTTTGAGATAACCCCTATTTCGTCCACACCATAGTAAAACTCCATAAGCCCTATCCCTATCACGAGGTATCCTGCAAAAACCCCTGCGGAGAATAGAAGTCCTATGGAGAGAAGTGCCCTTTTCCCGTGTTTCACCCTTTCCATGTATGCTATGAAAAATACAAGCGTTGCAAATGCACATGGATTTATGCCATCAACAAGCCCACCTGCTATAACCGTCAGCACAGTAAACCCCTTCAACGTTTCCTCGGCGCTGCCTTCCTCCGACGGGCTTGGGCACGGCAGTCCTGTGTCGACATATTTTTTTATCTCGTTTTCAAGCTCATAAAATTGATTCAGGTCATAATAATATTTGTCGCCGATAAATATGACGAATGGTATCCTTTCTTCACCAGATATGTTGAAGGCGTTATAATACCTGAAAAGCATATCACTTCCCTCTTTTGAAATTTTGTTGTATTCATCTATTTTTATGGGATATTTTTCTTTCATGCCCTCAAGTTTTTCCTTTGCCTCCATGCATTCGGGGCATAGGGGGTTGTAAAAGAAAACAATGCATATATCCCTGTATTTCGGGCATTGAAGGCCGGTGAGATCAAATTTTTTTCCTTCCTTCACTGCATTGCTTATGTTGCTGTCATCCATTGAAAAAGATTTATTTCCAATGAATAATGCAGGTGTTGATATATTCCTGCCAGTTAACTTGCCCAGATTTTCAAAATTTTCCCTGTTTATTTTTAGAGAAATGTCGAGTTCCTCCATATTTATGTAGGTAATATTTTCTTCCATTGCCTTTTTGAACTTCATTGCCTGTGAAGATTCGATTTCATCTGAAAAATTGTAAAATGCAAGCATGCATACTGGCTTTGGAAAAACAATTTCACTTCCGTTCTGTATCGGGGACTCCACACCTCCTATTTTCTCATATTCCTCTATTCCATTTTTGAAATCTTCCAGAGTTTCGCTGACGTTTCCCTCCTCTGCATCAAAATAGTACCATCTATTTCCCATGAACGCAGTCGGCACTCCGTAATGTGAATGGTATTTTTCCTGTATTTCATCGTAAAGGCCATAATTTTCCTTCACGTTGTATCTCTCTATTCTCAGAAAGGAATAATTTTCCTCTATGGATTCAATCAGCGGCTCAACAGACTGGCAGTTCCCGCAGTCATCCGCATAAAAATAAGCAACATGAACCTCACCTCCTGTTGCGCCCGATGCATGAATGGGCAGCATCGCACCAATTATGAAAAGAAAGGCGACCAGTGCAATCTTTCTCATTGGCATATCATGCAAACTTTCTATAAAAATTTACCCACAAATTTAAATTTTTCATTTCCATATAACAACCATGATAAGGAAAGCGGTGGCAGCAGGGAGGTTCTATGAAGGGGGCAGGGAGGCGCTGAAGGAGGAGATAAGACAGTGCTTTCTTGATGAAAGAGGACCAGGGATGCTGCCCGAAATTGGGGAGAGGAAGGGAATTGTGAAAGGATGCGTTGTTCCCCACGCAGGGTATGTCTTTTCAGGGGCTGTCGCCGCCCATTCCTATGCAGAAATAGCAAAGGACGGTTTCTCTGACAGATTTATCATTGTGGGTCCAAACCATACCGGGCTTGGTGCCGAAGTTGCTGTTATGTCAGAAGGGAAGTGGGAGACCCCTCTCGGGATTGTGGAAGTAGACTCAGAAATTGCAAATGAGATGCTGGAGGGAATTATAAGCGATGATGCCATGGCTCATCTTTATGAACATTCCATAGAAGTGCAGCTCCCATTCCTCCAGTTTTTAGGCAATAAGTTCTCATTTGTCCCGGTTTGCATGAAAACTCAGAATTACGAGACAGCGATTGAACTGGGTGAAAAGATTGCCAATACAGATGCAATGCTAATAGCGAGCTCAGATTTTTCCCATGTCGGTGTCGACTACGGGCAGATGCCCTCTTCTGGCATTCCTGTCAATGAATGGGCGGCGATGCAGGATAAGAAGGCTATAGATGCAATACTCTCGATGGATGTGGAGAAATTCATGAGTGTTGTTTCAATCAACGGCATATCGATGTGTGGTTATGGCTGTGTGGCTGCTGTTATGTTTGCAGCAAAAAAGAGAGGGGCAACGAAGGCAAGGCTGCTGAAATACTCAACTTCATACGACGTATACCCATCCAATTCCTGCGTCGGATACGGGGCTATCGTGTTTGAATAATCAGCCTGGCGGTGGAGGCGATAGGGAACTCTGAATTTTCGACTGAATTTCCTCTATTTTCTCCTTCAATTTCTGTTCCTGTGTCTCCATGCTTTTTTTTCTTATTTCCAGACTTTCCTTGCTGTCCTGCAGTTCCTTCGTGATACCCTTTGCATCTGCTTTTATCAGAAGGGGACCGACGTTTTTGAACACAGTGGTGTCTTTATCTGTTTTCTCAAGTTCTTCAAGGGCGTTTTCTATATCTCTTATTTTCAGTTCTATCTGTTGTCGTTGCTGCATTACTATTTCCATTTGTTGCTGAAACTGCTGCAGCTGCTGCAACTGATTCTGTATCTGTGGTGGTAAATCTTCATATTTTACAGACATAATATCAAACCTCAATGCATCATCATATTTTAAATATATGGTTCGGAATGCTTTGATGGGGAAAATTTTTTATTGTAATTCATCCCCTCCCAAATTTTATTTACCCTATCCCCATTATTTTTTCATGCAGCTCGCAGACGCCAGCCTGGGCACTCTCGTCGAAAAATGGGAACGGTTTTTTTACGATTACTGCAAAGAGGAAATAGACAGCGCAGCATTAATGTATCCAGAGAAAAAAAGTTTGATTCTTGATTACTGGTCAATAGACACATATGATGCAGAAATGGCTGAATTTTTACTGGAGAAGCCATATCTTTCGATATATGCAGCTGAAACTGCCCTGAAAAAAATAGACATGCCTGTTGACCCGCCGCCCCAGCTTCATTTCAGGGTAAAAAACCTGCCCGAAATACAAAAAATAGGAATAAGGGATTTGCGCTCCCAGCATCTTGGAAAATTCATTGCAGTGGACGGGCTTGTAAAAAAGGTTACCGAGGTGCGACCCAAACTCGAAGATGCTGCATTCCAGTGCCTGCGCTGCGGTGCAATAATAAGGGTTCCACAGGATGAAAATGTTCTCAAGGAGCCACTTGAGTGTTATGAGGATCAGGGAGGATGTGGCAGAAGAACGTCTTTCCGCCTTCTCACGGAGGAATCAAGGTTTATAGATTCTCAGAAAATAGAAATTCAGGAGAATCCAGAAGAGTTGAGAGGGGGTGCACAGCCCCTCCGCCTCACCATATATCTGGAGGATGACCTTGTTGGTAATATTGTTCCGGGCGACCGTGTCACTGTAAATGGCATACTTCACGGGCAACAGAGAAGGAGAGGAACAATAAAACTTACGGAATTCAATAAAGTCATGGATGCAAGTACCGTGGAGCAGAAAGAGCAGGCTTTCGAGGAGGTTCAGATAACCGATGAAGATGAGAGGAAAATAATAGAACTCAGCAAAGACCCGCTCATATACAACAAAATAAGGGATTCTATTGCACCTACCATTTACGGGCTTGACAAGGAAAAAGATGCCCTTGCCCTCCAGTTATTTGGGGGAGTGGCAAAGCATATGCCGGATGGGACGAGGATAAGAGGAGATATACACATACTTCTTGTTGGTGACCCGGGTACTGCCAAAAGCCAGTTGCTTCGCTATATATCCCTGCTTGCTCCAAGGAGCATATATACTTCTGGAAAATCCAGCAGCGCAGCAGGCTTGACCGCATCTGCAGTCAGAAGCGATGAGTTCGGAGAAGGCAGATGGACACTTGAAGCAGGAGCACTTGTTCTTGCAGATTTGGGGGTTGCATGTGTTGATGAACTTGACAAAATGGATTCCAAGGACAGGGCAGCACTGCATCAGGCAATGGAGCAGCAGGAGATTTCGGTTGCAAAGGCAGGCATAAACGCCACTCTGAAATCAAGGTGCTCTTTGCTCGGGGCTGCAAATCCCAAGTTCGGACGTTTTGACGAATTTGCCTCCATTTCGGACCAGATAAACATGCCGCCTGCCCTCCTTTCCCGATTTGATCTGATATTTCCTGTTACAGATAGACCCGACAGGGCAAGGGATACAAACCTTGCGCAGCACATACTTTCAGTTCATACTGTGGGAGAGAGGATGGAGCAGGAGGGGCATGCGGGGGGACTACACACAGACGAACTGGAGAGGATAGTAAAGCCTTCAATAGAACCCGAATTTTTGAGAAAGTATATTGCATATGCCAAGCGAAGTATATTTCCTGTTATGGCTCCTGAGGCTGCAGAAAGGCTGAAGAACTATTATGTGGAGGTAAGGGCTTCTGCAAGGGATTCTGTGCCGTTCACCCCGAGGCAACTTGAGGCTTTTGTGAGAATAGCAGAGGCATCTGCCAGAATACGACTCTCTGATGTTGTGGCGATTGAGGATGTGGAGAGGGCAATAGAAATAGTGGACTATTATCTGGAGAAAGTTGGGGTTGACAGAGAGACAGGGGCACTGGACATTGATATAATAACAACAGGAATATCTCACAGCCAGAAAGATAAGATGAAGATACTCACAACAATAATAAAAAACATATGCGAGGATAAAGAATATGCTACCATGGATGATATCCGGGAAAAGGCGATGGCAGAGGGACTTGATGATGAAACAGTTAAGAATATGATGAGCAAGATGATAAGAGGAGGGATAATATTTGAGCCGAGAAGAGGAGGATACAGACTCACTAGTTGAGAACATATGCATGAAGATGTATGCAGTGGGGAATGAGATAATGGTGGCTGCATGCGATTCAGAATTGCTCGGAAGAACCCTCGAGGATGGGGAAATTACTTTCAAAATTTCAAAGGATTTTTATTACGATGTGCACGGTAGCATAGAGATGCTTGAGGAGCATCTTCAGAGGGCAACAATAGCGAATCTTGTCGGAGAAAGATGTGTGAGGTGCGGAGTGAAGATGGGACTCATAATGGAAGAAAATATTTTAATAATAGACGGAGTTCCCCACGCACAGTTTGCGTTGATGATATAATATGTTTTGCGTTGAATGCGGTAAGGAAATAGAGGAAGATTTCGACGGGATGTGCATAGAGTGCTACATAAAAAGCAGGAAATTCTTTGAGATACCCGGAACCATAGAAATTACTGTTTGCAGGAATTGTGGTTCACACAAACTGGAAAGTAAATGGATTGAAGGCAGCATGGAGGATGCACTGAAAAATTTTCTTGAAGGTAGCATAAAACACAGGGGTGTGAAAAAATTCAGGGTGAAAATGGAGGGTAGCAGAATTATATGCACAGGAGAATTTCATGAGCATCCCGTATATGAAGAGAGGGAAGTTGAGATTAAAACAAGATACAGCATATGTGAAAAATGTTCAAGGATGAAGGGGGGGTATTTCGAGGCAATCCTGCAGGTGAGGAAGGACGGCACAAATATGACAGATGAAGAAATAAAATTGAGCGATGAAGTTGTGTATAAAAAAGCAGGGCATGGGGGATATGTTACCAAAAGGGAAAAGAAGCACGGGGGGATTGACTATTACATGGGTGATAAAAAAATGGCTGCATCAGCCGCCAGAATCCTTAGTGATATGTTCCATGGCGAGACGAGCATATCTCCCTCACTTGTGGGAATGAAAGATGGAAGAGAGATGTACAGGAATACTTATGTTGTGAGAATCCCCGAATATGCAAAGGGGGGTTATGTCGAAGTGGGGGGCAGGGTTTTCAGGGTATTTGATATGGGAAAGAGAATAGGCATGAGGGACATAGAGACTGGGGAGAAAAAATATTTTTCCAGAAACGAGATGTCAAAGGTCAAGGTTATTGGCGCAGAGGAGATGGAGGCAATAGTTCTGTCCAGCAGAGAAAAAGAAGTCCAGATTCTTGACCCAGAGAACTATAAAACAGTGGTTATTTCAAAGCCAGAGGATATGGAGGTGGGAGAAAAAGTAAGAATACTGAAATGGAAAGACAGAATTTATCTGACAGGTGGATAAAATGCTGAAAGTAATATCTTTTGACATGGACGGAACGCTGATTAAAAAAGATTATGTGGATCATGTATGGCTGGAGGCAATTCCTGAACTCTATGCCAGGAAGAAAGACATGGAAATAGAGGATGCCAAGGAATATGTGATGAATGAATATCTTAAAGTGGGCGAAGCAGCAATTGAATGGTACGACATAAAATACTGGCTGGAAAAATTCGGCATAGATTGCGAATGGAAAGAATTGCTCGAAAATCATGCAGGCATGCTTGAACTTTACCCTGAGGTGGATGAAGTAATAGAAAATCTCGGAGAGGAATATGAACTTATCATAACATCAAATGCTGCCCGTGAATTCATAGAGGTGGAGAGCAGAGTTCTCGGACTTGACAGAAAATTCAGGCACATATTCTCTGCAGTCACGGATTTCGGAAACACAAAGAAGGAATCCGATGTATATAGAAAGATATGCAGCATCCTTGGCGTGGAAAGCGATGAGATTGTTCATGTGGGGGATAACTGGGAATTTGATTATGTTGCGCCAAGGAAGGCTGGAATAAAAGCATTTTATCTTGACAGGGACGACAGCAGAGGTGGCACCAAAGAAGTTGTGAAAAATCTGAAGGAGTTTGAGGAGAGAATAAGATTGTTAAAAAATAAATAGGGCAAACATATTTCATTTTAATGAACGCATTTCTCGTTGCTCTGCTCATTCTTTCTTTGCCATATCAGAACTTTGGTATAGGAATATGCAAACTTTCCACTGAAGAAGATTTTAATCTGGCTAGCCAGGTTGGTTTTGAATGGACTCGTAGCGGGGTTGCTTGGGCAGCCATTCAGATAAATCTGTGGGGATACGACTTCTACTGGAAGGAAGCAGACGAGATGGTTAACAGCAGCATAAGACATAACATCACATTGCTATGGACTCTTGCTTTCACCCCTTGGTGGTGTAGTTCAAAGGAGAATGCAAGTTATGAAGACGATGATTATTACACATATCCTCCAAATAACATAAGTGAATGGTACGATTTTGTCAAAATAATAGCAGAAAGGTATAAAGGCAAGATAACTGCCTGGGAGATATGGAATGAAGAGGATACGGGTTATTTCTGGAAAGGAAGCGTTGAGCAATTTGTGGAACTTATGAGATATGCATATATGGCATTGAAGGAAGTTGATGAAAACAATACTGTTGTAATGGGTGGGCTGGCGCTGGATGATCCTGGCGTGGGGGGTTACAACCCTCATTTTCTTGAAGAATTCTTGGAGCTTGGAGGGGGAGAGTATGTTGACGTTTATGCTTTTCACGTTTACGGGAACACTTTGTCACAGAGATATTCATATATGGAGGAGACTCTGAAAAAATATAACGAGAGCAAGCCGTTATGGGTGACAGAATTCGGGGCATCTACGTACAGAGGCGGTTATAGTCAGTTCGGGCAGGCAATGTACATTATTTCTGGCTTAATCAAAATGAAGAATATGGGGATAGAGAAAGTCATGATATACGAACTCAGGGATTCCGGAACAAACGTTTCTAATTGGGATGATAATCTGGGCATCTTCAGGGCAGATTATACGCCCAAACTTGCAGTATACTTCATTTTCATATATTTGAGGCTGTTTTATTTTGGAATGTAATCATGAAACTTTTAAATGCAGAACCAATTTATCATCATGATATCTGATGATGAAGCAAGAGAAATGCTGGGACAGGTTGATATGGAAAATCTGAGAAAGCATATGCTGGCTGTCGGAGCCATAATGGAAAAACTTGCTGAGAGATTCGGAGAAGACAAAGAGATGTGGAAACTCACTGGATGGCTCCATGACATTGACTATAAAAAGTCTGATATGAATGAGCATGGGTTAATCTCTGCAAAAATGCTTGAAGGGAAGTTGCCGGAGGAGGCACTTCATGCAATAAAGGCGCATAATGAACTTACCGGTGTTAAGGCAGAAAGTTTGATGGACAAAGCATTGATTGCAGCAGATGCAGTCTCCGGGCTTGTTGTTGCTACCGCACTTATTATGCCTGGAAAGAAACTCGAAGAAGTGAAAATATCATCCCTTATAAACAAATTCAAGGACAAATCATTTGCAAGAAGGGTCGAAAGGGGCAGAATAATGGTATGCAATGAAATCGGCATGCCTCTGGAGGAATTTCTTGGAATATCACTTGAAGCCATGAAAGGGATAAGCGAGGAATTGGGTTTATAGGTCACATTATTGTTTCTTCTCTGGATGGTCCTGTTGAGATTATGTTTATGGGGACACCAAGCCACTCTGATATTGCCTTCAAATAGTTCTTTGCCTCAGGGGGAAGTTCATCATATCCTGTTATTCCTGCAGTCCTCTCCCATCCGTCCATTTCTTCATATAAGGGCTTGCATCTTGAAAGCGTTGAGAGAGAAGAAGGGAAGTTATCAATCTCCTCTCCGTCGCATTCATATGCCTTGCACAACTTCACCTTTTCCAGCCCGTCAAGAACGTCGAGTTTTGTTATTGCAATTTCATCCACATAGTTGACCCTGCATGCATATCTGGCGGCGACAAGGTCAAGCCATCCGCATCTCCTTTTTCTCCCTGTTGTGGTGCCGTACTCCCTGCCTTTCTCGACAAGATGGTCTCCCACTTCATCTTTCAGTTCTGTGGGCATTGGTCCTTCTCCCACTCTCGTGGTGTATGCCTTCAGCACTCCAACAACTTTATCAAATCTTTTGGGACCCACGCCTGTTCCGATGGAGGCGCCGCCTGCCACAGGATGGGATGATGTTGTGTAAGGATATGTCCCGAAGTCGATATCGAGCATGCAGCCCTGCGCTCCTTCGAAAAGAACTGTTTTGTCTTCGTCAAGCATCGAATTGAGGTAAAGGGTCGTGTCTGTCACGTAATTTTTAAGTTTCCTTCCGTAAGATGAATATTCATCAAAAATTTCTTCAATGTCTATTTTTTTTCCTGCACCAAGGGCATCTATCATTGCCTGTTTTATGGGGATTATTCTCTCAAGTTTTTCCCTCAGTGCCTGCTCGTCTATCAAATCCCCCATTCTTATGCCGAAACGTGAAATTTTATCTGCATAGCATGGTCCTATGCCTCTGCCTGTCGTTCCTATCTTTTTGTCTCCCAGAAGGTTTTCTTCAGCCCCGTCAAGAATGCGGTGATAGGGCATTATAATATTTGTTCTGTCGCTTATATGTAGCGATGGCTCTATTCCCTCCTTCCTAAGCATTTCTATCTCCTGCAGCAGCACAGAGGGGTCCAGAACAACACCATTGCCAATTACAACCTCCTTTCCCTGTATCACTCCAGATGGTATGAGATGGAACTTATACTTTTTCCCGTTCACAATGACTGTATGTCCTGCATTGTTGCCTCCCTGGAAGCGGGCAACGCAATCTGCGCGGTTTGAATAAAAATCAGTTATCTTCCCTTTGCCCTCGTCCCCCCACTGGAGCCCTACGAGAATTATGGCTGGCATCTGGATTTACACCCCTATTGAGATTTTTCCTTTTTTCTTCAACTCTTCTATGTGCTTTTCTATTATCTCATCTTCTTCTTCCAGCAGTTTTCTTGCCTTGACATTCTGCTCTTTTACCAGATCCTTTGCCTTTTTATACCTGTTTTTCCTCTCCTCCTTTATTGCTATAACCTTGCCGAGCATTTCGACTGCTTTTCTGTGAATCTCGTCAGCCTTCTTTTTTGTTTCAACATATTCCTTATGTTTGTCATTTATCTCCTTTATAAGTTTTGAAACTTCTTCGACGATTTTTATATATTTCTCATGATACTGCTGGCTCTCCTGGTAGTATTTCACCACCATTTCGTGCTCCTTATCAGCCATGCTGAAAAGTTCGTCTATTGATTTGTCCAGGTCTGTAAGGTCAACTTCGACCTTTTTCTGCTTTTCCACTTCTTTCATAAGGCGTTCGTATTCCTTCTTTTTCTCCTTTATTTCTTTTATTATTCTCTCCTCTTCCTTCGGCTTCATGGGCCTTGTTTCCTGTTCGTACTCCAGCTTCCTGATTTCCAGTTTCAACTCCTTCGCTTTCAGAAATACGTTTCCCTGGTACATGCTTTTCTGCTTTCTCTTTGCCTGTATGAGAGATTTCCCCTGAGCCTGATATTCGGAGCGTTTCTTTTTGTGCTCTTTCATCTCCTTTACCAGGTCGTCCCTCATCTTCTTTACATTCTTCATCTCTTCCAGCAGTTTCTTTTTCTCCTGATTTAAAAGGTTCCTCTCCTCTCGCAGCATTTTTGCTATTCTGTTAAGTTCATCTCTCTTTTCCTTGAGTTGCTGGTATTTCTCTTCGGATTTCCCGAGTTCCTCTTTAAGTTGCTTTGAGGAGAGAGAAAGAATTTCTTCCATGGGCAAGTATATACTCATCAAATAAAAAATTTTGGAATGCTTTGAGCGTTCTGTCTTAAATCCTTAACAATTGTTAGGATTTATATATCCCCAGAATATATGTCCTGAAAATCTATCTGTGCGGAGAAAAAGGAAACATGTGCAGACTAACGCAGGAGCAGTTCAACGAACTGAAGAAAAAAATCCTGAAAGGGGAAATTTGAGATTTTTAGAATAATCCTTCCGCTTTTCCATTCACTATATCCATTTTCTCTGCAGCGGGATGGGCAGGCAGCCCGGGCATTGTGGTTATCTTGCCAGTTATGGGTACAATAAATCCTGCACCTGCTGAGATTCTTATCTGCTTTATTGTGATTTTGAAATTTTCAGGCCTGCCTTTCAACTGGGGGTCGTCTGACAGCGAATACGGAGTTTTTGCCATGCACACCAGCAGGTCTTCCATATCCATCTTATTTATTATGCGTATGTCGTCCTCTGCAGCAACTGTGTAAACAATTTTTCCGGCGCCATAAATTTTTCTGGCAATTGTCTCTATTTTTTCCTTTATTCCCATGTCAGGAGAATAAAGATATCTGAAATTAGGCTTTCTGTTGTGGATTGTATCAACAACCTTGCCTGCAAGTTCTATGCCGCCCTCCCCTCCTTCGCTCCACACCTCAGAGACAGCCACTGCAACATTTTTCTCATTGCAGAATTTTTCCACCACCTCTATTTCCTCATTCCTATCATTGGGAAATCTGTTTATTGCGACAACCACAGGTACTCCAAAAAGTGCAAGGTTCTCCAGATGTTTCTCCATGTTTTTCAGTCCTTTCTTTATCTCTTTCTCCCCTGCCTTTCCTGCCCTTGCTTCGTTCTGGCTCATTCCTCCATGGATTTTAAGAGCCCTTATTGAAACAACAAGAACTGCAACGTTCGGCTTTATCCCGTGCCTGCATACAATGTCAAAAAACTTCTCTGCACCAAGGTCGCTTCCAAAGCCTGCTTCTGTGACAAAATAGTCTGCAAGTTTGAGCCCCATTCTGGTCGCGATGAGGCTATTTGTTCCATGGGCAATGTTCGCAAAAGGTCCTCCGTGCACAAATGCAGGAACATGCTCCACTGTCTGTACAATGTTGGGTTTCAGTGCATCATTGAGGAGCAGAGCCATTGCGCCAACAGCATTCAAATCAGAGGCTGTGACGGGTTTTTCTTCATAGGTATAGGCTGCTATTATCCTGGACAGCCTCTCTTTAAGTTCGTTCATATCCTTTGAGAGGCACAGAATTGCCATCACCTCTGATGCAGCTGTTATGGAAAATCTATCCTCTCTGGGCGTTCCGTTTACAGGTCCTCCGAGCCCGACGACTATATTGCGCAGGTTTCTGTCATTCATGTCCATGACACGGGGCCAGACAATATATCTTGGGTCTATGTGGAATCTGTCTCCGTGATATATGTGATTATCAAGCAGGGCGGAAAGCAAATTGTGGGCAGAGGTGACGGCACTCATGTCTCCTGTAAAATGAAGGTTTATATCCTCCATGGGCAGAACCTGTGAATATCCTCCTCCCGTCCCGCCGCCCTTCACCCCCATTGTAGGCCCAAGTGATGGTTCGCGTATTGCAAGTGCAACTTTCTTCCCCAGTTTTGCCAGCGCCTGCGCAAGCCCTATGGTGACTGTTGTCTTTCCTTCCCCCTCTGATGTTGGGTTTATCGTTGTCACAAGGATGAGTTTTCCATCCTCTCTTGCGTTTATCCTATTAAAAATGTCGAGGGAGACCTTTGCTTTATATCTTCCCCACGGTATAAGTTCATCTTCTCTTATGCCTATCTTCCCTGCTATTTCCGAAATCGGCTTGAGTTTCACCTCTCTCGCTATCTCAAGGTCGCTTTTCATAATCCCTCTTCCACAATCTCTTTTGCATATGCAAGTTTTTCATCTGCCCTGCCCTGTAATTCCTTCACCCTTGCTGTCATTTTCTCGACAAATCCCTCGTCCTTTATTCCGGACAGGTTTATTCTCACGTTCAGCAATGCAGCGTTCAGGGAGGCATGGGCGAGCAGGGCTGAGGAGCCGGCATCTGTTATCGAGTTTTTGTTGCCAATGCCTGCGACCACAACTGCATGCTCAAGTACTTCCATGCATTTTTCCGCGGTCTCCATCGGAACAGAGGCAGCAAGTTTGAATGCTTCCTGAATGGCAGCCGCCCTTCTTTCCTTCTCCTCTTCATTCCCCTTTGGCATGCGGAATGCTTCCATGACCCTGTCGAAAGCCCCTGCATCCTCATCAACTATCTCCACCAAACGTTCTCTGCATAGCACAAGTTTTTCTTTCTCACTCTTCACTTCCTCCTGCACGTCTTCATATTTTTCCTTTCCTATGGTGAGATTGCAGACCATTTCAGCCAGCGAGGCAGCCATTGCTCCCCCGAGGGCGGCGGCGCTCCCCCCGCCAGGCGTCGGCATCCCGCTTGCGAGTTCTTGGATAAATTCCTCAACGCTTTCTTTCACCATCATTTTATCTGCTCCAGCAAACGTTTTTCCAGAACCTGCTTTTCATCAAAATTTTCGAGTTGAAGGTAAAAATCAGCCACCGCTATCAACGCTTCCATTGGAATAAGCCCCACTATCTCGCTTCCTATGATGTTTACACCGTAGCGCTCCGCCTCTCTCTTTATTGTCTCAAAAACTCGGAATAACGGCGTTCCTTTGTAATTCACCATATTCATTGAAACCTGAACAATTCCTCTCTCCTTTATTTCAAATCCCATTGCTTTGACGTAACGATATCCGCCGCTGCTGTGCCTTACAGCCTTTGCTATGTTCTTTGCAATTGATATGTCATTTGTGGAAAGATTAACATTGAATGCTATGAGGAAGAATCTTGCCCCCACAGCAGTTGCACCTGCAGTCGGATGTATGTGGTTGGGCCCGAAGTCCGGCTTTTTATCGTCATTTTTTCCTATTTCCTCCTTCAAACCCTCGAACTCCCCGCGCCTCACATTCACAAGATTTTTTCTGTCAGGGCGTGTCGCAGCCTCTTCATATAAATAGCACGGCACTCCTGCCTTTTCCGAAAATTCAGATGCAAATTGTTTAGCGAGCTCAATGCATTCCTCCATTGTTGTTCCCATAAGAGGTATGAATGGCACAACATCCATTGCCCCCATTCTGGGATGCTCTCCCTTGTGCCTGTTCATGTCTATGAGTTCGACCGCCTTCATAGACATTGCAAGCGCCGCCTTTTTCACCTCCTCCGGCTCGCCTATGAACGTCACATCTGTTCTGTTATGGTCGGCATCGGGCGAATAATCGAGTATTTTGACGTTGAACTTTCTGGCTTCATCTATTATTGCCTCTATAA
>VBQP01000054.1 GCA_008297795.1 Thermoplasmata archaeon
TGTCGGGAACTGACAGGGATACCCAGCTGTCAATGCAGGGGCTGTTTCCTGATGCAGTGGCAATGGTGATGGATCCATTCCATAAAGACGGTGTGCAGTTTGGTTTTTTCAGGGCTGAAGGAAGGAAAGTGAAAGAGATTGATTTTGCTTATCTGGTGGAAAGATGAAAACACCAAGGCACCTTATGATAAAAGGATGGGACGGTAAAAAATTCTCAGATACCACGGTTGTTATTGGTGGGGCAGGTGCTGTCGGTTCCCAGCTCGCCATAACACTCGCAAGGATAGGCATAGGGAAAATCATTGTAATCGATGCAGATATCCTTGAGGAGCACAACATAGCAAACCAGGCTTACACCAGAAAACACATGGGTATGAGTAAGGTTTCAGCGCTTAAGGAAATCATAGGGGAAATAGGCGACACAGAATTTGTTGGTGTGAGGGCATGGGTGCAGGATGTCAATTTTGAATTGCTGGATGCAGATATCATACTGGGATGCTTTGACAATGTGGGCGCCAGGTTTTTCCTGAATATGATTGCAGTAACATCCGGGAAGCCATACATAGATGCAGGCGTTGAGGAGTTCAGCGGAAGTGTGAGGGTTGTAATCCCCGGCAAAACACCCTGTCTGTCATGCTATCCTAGTCTGTTGGATACTAATAAGATAGTGGCAAGCTGCAGCACAGATTCCATACCATTTGCATACTTCACTGCAAGCTATGCAGCAGCCCTCCAGGCAATGCAGGTTGTGAAAATTGTCCTTGATAAACCAGTGGATTCGTACACATTCTTTGATATTGAAAGGGGAATGACAGACCACGTGGAGCTGAAGAGGAACGAAAACTGTGAGCTGTGTGGTGGAATATGAGAAACAACATATTTCAGAACATGGAAAGGGCCCTCTCATGGGTGTCTTACTGGCTGGCATACACGGGGGGATGGATAATAAGGCGCCCGAACAGGATTTTTTATGCAATCATCCTGGTTCTGTGCCTTGTATTCCCTTTTACCGGATTCTTCATTTTACTGTGTTTGCTCTGCTGGTCATACTGGTCGCAGAGAGGTTACTATGGTTGAAGGGCAATCCATAATCGTACAGCCTCCCAGCGAACTGCAGGACATGGCGCTGATACTCTCCATAATACTGTGTTTTGTCCTTGTAACCCTGTCCATCTATTTTGCAGTGACAGGCTCAGCAAGCTCCGGCGCCTTCAGCCTCATCGGTGCAGCCTTCTTTGTGTTCGTAATATTTGCAATAAAGGGAAGATGAAAACCGTACAAAAGACATTCCGGATAACTGCAGTTGAAAATTTCAATCCCATGGAGTTTCTGAATGTGCTTTATAATTCCAACCTCAGCGCCAATCTCATCATAGAAATTGATGGCAGGACAAGGATATTCCTGACTCTTTCCGGTGCAGCATCTTTCATTGACAGGAGCGCTGAATTAAAGCTAAGCGCCTTTGAAAACCTTCTTGACGGGTGCAGCTTTGAGGAATGCGAGCAGCCCGGGATGCCTGAAGATGAGTTTGCCATCATCCATGTTCTCGGGGCGCCATCTCCCTCGGATTCACAGATGGAAAAACTTGTGACAAAACTACTCGAAACAGACATCAGGTCCAGAATACTTGCCAGCGCAGAGCCCATGAATCTTGGCTTGTCCCTATCTTTTTACTCCGGTTTCTCCGTCGTTTTATCCCGGGGAGAGGATATAGAAAAGGATATCGCAACATTGCTTCCGTTGATAAAAAGCATATTCGGGGATTCAACCAGCCTGATAGTGGACAGGAAAAGGAAAGCAAGGCACAGCCTCAAAAAAATCATGGAAGGAAAGCGAATCCATACCACAATCATGGGCATTGAGCGCCTGTCCGTGTACTTCCATCTTCCCATGACCTACGGGATTGAGCCCGTAAAGAAAATGGATTTTCCGATGCCCACATCATCCTTTGAAGGCATGGATATCGGGAGGCTGGCAGAGTTCAGCATAGGGGAGATAGAAAAGGTCAGGTTGGAATCTTCAAGGCTGTTCGAGCACATGGCCATCTGGGGCGCAAGCGGCTCGGGAAAAACAACCTTCATCAAAAATTTGCTGGTGAAACTCAGCCACACAGACGTAAAATTCTGCGTGATTGACTGGCACAACGAATACAGGGACATGGTAAAATCCCTCAATGAAAAACTCGGGGAGGATATCCTTGTATTCAATCCAATGATAACACCATTCTCTTTGAATTCCTTAGAAATACCCGAGGTCGAATACAGGGAAATAATTGTCTGGGAAAGGATAGAGAATTTTATCTCCCTGATAAAGCAGATGTTCAGGCTGGGTGAAATCCAGGAAGGGAGGATAAGGAGGGCGCTGATCAGCCTTTACTCCACCACCAACACCCCAACCATCGGGGATCTGATAGAGGAACTGAAGGACAAGAAGATGGGCAGCCTTGTTTACAAGTTTGAAAAATTCACCAGCGGTTTTTATGGGAGGATATTCAATACCGAAAAATCTACCATCTCCATTGATGAACTGAAAAAGAAAAATGTGATATTTGAGCTGGGAGGGCTACCCAATGAGGTCAGGGTATTCTTTGTGTATGTCTTGCTGATTCTATGGTGGGACCAGCTCAGGCTTGGAGAGGTCTCGCCCCACGTTCTGGTGCTTGATGATTTCCAGAGATACAGCGAACATGTCGTCATAAGAAAGATGCTCTCAGAGGCAAGAAAATTCGGGCAGGGGCTGATATGCTCACATCAGGGGCCTTACCAGCTGTCAGAGATGATGAGGGCTGAGGTTGTGAGGAATACTGCAACAAAGGTCATATTCAGGCAGGAGCAGACATGGGACAAATACATTGTCAGGGATGCGCTGGGCGGTCTGGACAAGGAGCAGCTTGTTAACCTCTCTTACCTTGACACGGGGGAGGCTATTGTTAAGCTTCCGTCTGTGAAGTTCCCCGCAAGGGTGAATACTTATCCCCCGCCTGAGAGCCATAAGCTGCAGGACCGGGAAGTCAGGGATGCGATGAAAAATTATGCGGAGGAGCTGCCTGAAAAAAGAGAGGCACCTGAAGAAAAGCAGCCGGTGGAAAAAGAATTTCTCGAAGAGGTTTACAAAAATCCTTATGCGCCACTCCCGGAAGTGGCAAAACATCTGGGGATGAAAACAAAGCGCTGTTATGAACTTAAGAAAAGGCTTGTCCGGACAGGATATCTGAAGGAGGAAAAGGTGAGGGTGGGAAGGGGCAGGCCAAGGAATGCCCTGAAGCTGACAGACAAAGGGCTGGAAGCTCTGGACAAAAGGGGGAAGAATCCTGCTCACCAAGGCGGTTCGGAGCACATTTTTCTGGAGAACAGGATAGCATCCATCCTCAGGAAGAACTGGACAGTAAGGATAGAGAGGGGCTGCGATGTCAGGGCTGAGAAGGATGGATACAAGGTTGCTGTCGAGGTGGAGACCGGAAAGACCAATGAGAAGGAGCAGGTGGTTTACAATGTCAAACGTGACCTGCGCTGGGCTGACAGAGTGGTGGTTGTATGCCCGAACAAAGATGCAAGGCTGGAAATAAACGAAAGGCTGGCAGGCATTGAGAAGGTTGTTGTCATCACCTATTCCGAAGTCGATGATATGGAGGATTTTCTCGATGGAGCTTGACCTCTTTAAACTCTGGCTGTTCTGGGAGAAGTACAGCGCTGGGGATAGGTTAACCACCACAGGAATGAGAAAACTTGCCCTCCTGTGCGTAGGATGGAATGGCAAAAACAGGAAGAACACCTATCCGCCTTATCCCCTCTGGGACCAGCCGCAGGTTATCAGGGAAGTGGTAATCGCAATGCTGAGGACTCATATGATGGGGAGGGAGCTGGTTGATGAACTGATACTATGGAACAAATGCCTCGGAAAGTTATCAAAATCAGAGCCACCGAAAACGGAGAATGAAAGAAAGATGATGGGCAAAATAATAGAGGATATCTTTGACTTCATAGAGAAGGTTGATTCTCTGGATAAATCTTAGCAATTTTCAGTTTGCAACCTACTCTCTGTTTTTAACGTTATTGTTTTCCGCCCCATAAAAATTCTGTGGTTTGTATGGACGAAGATTTGAAGGAATTCGTTCTTGAATGCAAGTGTGGCGCCAGATACAGGTTTCAGGGCACAAGAAAAGACCTGGATGAATACCTGGATTCCATGACATGGATGTGCGATATCGGCAGGCACGTAGAGCTCGGAAGGAAAAGGGATTATCTATCAGTGGTTGAGGAGAGGGATGAGTTGAGCGGGGAACCAGAAATCGAACCCAAAAAAGAAAATGAATACACCATACCAGAGCTACAGGAAAAATTTGGCACAAGCCTTGAACATATCGGCTTTGGCATGTTCAGAGATCCGGATGGAAATATATGGGACTACAGACTCGGGAAAACTGGTGAGAGGCTCTACTCTAAGCATTGATTTTTCTTCCCGAAATTTCTTTTTATTTCCCGCCTAAACTATTTTTTATTGCAAAAACGGTTTTTCTTCCCAGCCCTATGGGAAAGAGAATAAAATAAAAATAAATAGAATAGTTGATATAAGAAAGTAATTTATTAAGATTACAAATCCATTTAATAGTAGAGGGATCAAAATGACAATTGGTATTTTGGCTTATGGCTCCCTGATAGGGAACCCAGGGAATGAGATTAAAAATGCGACCGAGAATCGCATACGGAATGTAAAAACCCCGTTCAAAGTGGAATTTGCACGCAGCAGCACAGGTCGTGATGGCGCTCCCACACTCATCCCGGTTGAGGATGGCGGAGCATATGTCAATGCTGTCATTTTCGTGCTGAAAGAACATGTGACAGAAAAAGAAGCAAAGGATATGCTGTACCGTAGGGAGATGAATAAAGTTGGAAGCCAGAGCGAATATAGCCCGCCTGAAAACCCAGGTCCAAACAATGTGCTGGTAGAGGAGGTAGATGATTTCTATGGGGTAGATAAAGTGTTCTACACAAAAATTGGGGCAAACATAGATGACTTGACACCACAGGATCTTGCAAAGTTGGCAATAGAAAGTGCTAAGGAAGGTGCTGAGAAAAGGGATGGGATAAGTTACTTGATTAATGCAAAAAAGAACGGGGTAAGAACTCCACTGATGCCTGAGTATGAGAAAGAAATACTTCGGCAAACAGGAACCCAAAGTCTTGAAGAGGCTTGGGAAACACTAGTGCATCATTAAATCAGTGCGGCACAACAATCTCAATTCATCCCAATAAAAGGATGAATGCCGCAGCAAAAGCACTGTTGTACAGAAGCCATGTCACAGTGTAAAACTCCGTTGGCAAACTTATCTCAGTGATGTAAGAGCAGAATGCGATGATGCATACTGGTACACCTATCAATACCC
>VBQP01000055.1 GCA_008297795.1 Thermoplasmata archaeon
ATAGCAGAGAAGAACGCATAGGCAACGACAACCTTTTATCCCTTATTTTTATACTTTTTTATGAACAGCAGTTTCAGCAACAGCGATGACGTACTCGGTTTTCTTGAAAATGACGGGAAAGACGTGAAGTTCATCAACATACTTTTTCCGGACATACTCGGGGAACTTCGTGGCTTCGGCATTCCTTCATACGAACTGGAAAGCGCATTTAAGGAAGGAAAAGGATTTGACGGCTCCTCCATAGAAGGATTGGTAAGAATAGAAGAGAGCGATTTAATTGCTTTTCCAGATGCGAAAACATTCCGCATTCTTCCGTGGGATTATCGGGACTGGAACGGAAATCCTTACCGTGTGGGATGCATGTTCTGCGATATAAAGAATCCTGACGGCAGCCACAGCCCTGGCGATACCAGATATACGCTGAAAAGAACATTGGAGAAGGCTGAAAGCCAGGGGTTTGACTCTTTCATGGTGGGTCCCGAGATGGAATTCTTTCTCTTTGAGAGCAGTAAAAATCCAGTGCCGCTGGACAAGGGAGATTATTTCAGCATGGGAATTGGTGATCCATATGAGCATCTGAGGAAGGACATAGCCCTGGGATTGCTGAAAATGGGAATTGTTACAGAGTATGGGCATCACGAAGTGGCTCCCTCACAGCATGAAATAGATTTGAGGTATGCCAATGCCCTTGAAATGGCTGATATGGTGATGCTTTTCCGCTATGTTGTGAAGGAATTTGCAAGAATGGCTGGCGTATACGCCACATTCATGCCCAAGCCCATTAATGGAGAAAATGGCAACGGTATGCATGTTCACCAGTCTTTATGGAAAGGCGGCGAGAATGCATTCTTTGACGAAAAAGGAGAATATCTCATCTCTGACATTGCAAGAAGTTATATTGCAGGTCTTATGGTGCATGTGCCTGAAATCACCTCTGTTCTGAATCAATGGGTCAACTCGTTCAAGCGACTTGTTCCGGGATATGAGGCGCCCGTATACATTGTATGGGGACAGAAAAACCGCTCGGCGCTCGTGCGCATTCCCGAATATAAACCCGGAAAAGAAAATGCAACCAGAATAGAGTTGAGAAGCCCTGACCCTGCATGCAATCCCTACCTTGCCTTTTCCGTCATGCTGGCAGCAGGATTGAAAGGCATTGAGGAGGAATATGAATTGCAGCCGCCCTGCGAGAAAAATATATACTCTATAGACGAGAAGGAGGGGATAAAAACACTCCCGAAGAACCTAAGTGAGGCAATAGAGATTACAGGGAAAAGCGATATGGTTAGGAAAACACTTGGTGACCATCTTTTCAAAAAATTCATTGCAAACAAGGAGGCGGAGATATCAGGTTATCGCAGGGAGATGGGACATAAATATGATGCCACGGTAAGCCCTTTCGAGATAGAGCATAATCTTTCCAGATTATAAACAAATTTATATTTTGGCAGCATATAAAGGGGTAATGTACGATACCAAGAATGTTGAGAATGCGAAGAAAATTCTGAACAAGGAAAACATCAAATGGGTTCAGGGACATTTTGTTGACATTGTCGGAAACCTCAGGGTCTTTTCCATGCCCGCAAAAACATATCTTGAAGACAACATATGGAAGGAAGGAGTGGGCTTTGATGGTTCATCTGTCAAAGGGTTTGTGACCGTCGAACACTCGGATATGATAGCTCGCCCGGATGCTGAAACGATTTTACCTCTTCCATGGTTTTATGAGGGGGGAGTGGCAAGAGTGGTTATGGATGTTCTGGATGTGGAGACATATGAATATTTCCTTGGTGACCCGCGTCATATTGCGAGGAGAGCGGTGCAACTTATCAGAAACATGGGTTACAGCAACATAGAGCTTTCCCCCGAACTGGAATTTTATGCATTCAAAAAATCCAGTTTGCCTGAAGGCAGTTCCAGCGAACTTGAAGCGCTTATGAGGGGAGTGGAGCAAATACCGAAGGGCAAGCATCCTGTTCTGGGCATAAAGGAAAAAGAGGGTTATTTTGCCTCACCCCCAACAGATTCCGCAGAATCATTCAGAAACAAACTCTCTGAAGCCCTGATATCATCAGGACTTGATGTAAAATATCATCACCATGAAGGGGGCGCATGGCAGCAGGAAATAGAAATAAAAGCGTTGCCAGATGCTGTTAAGGCAGGAGATGCTTCCATATTTTTCAAATTTCTTGCGAAGATAATGGGTTCAATGGAAAATCTGCTTATCACATTTATGCCGAAGCCCCTTCCCACAGATGCGGGAAACGGAATGCACGTGCATATGGAACTGTTTAAAGGTAAAAAATCCACATTCTTCGATGAAAACGATGAATATATGTTATCACAGACTGCACGATATTTCATAGGGGGCATATTGGAACATGCAAAAGGGATGACAGCCATAACAGACCCCACAACGAATTCATACAAACGGCTTATTCCTAACTTTGAGGCACCGATAAATATTGCATGGGCAGTTTACAATAGAAGTGCGCTTGTGAGAATTCCGAACAGGGCAGGGAAACACAACTCAATAGACATAGAGGCACGTCATCCCGACCCGTCTGCAAATCCGTATCTTACATTTGCTGTTCTTATCCATGCAGGCATGGATGGGATAAAGAAGAAAATTGACCCGGGGGAGCCTGTAGAGAAAAACATCTATTCCATGAACAAAAGGGAGTTGAAGAAGCATAACATAAAGAGACTTCCGAGAACGCTGCATGAAGCCATAGAAGAATTTGAGAGCGATGAAGTGATTCAGAGGGCGCTGGGCAAGCATGCTTCTCAGGCATTTGTTGACATAAAGGAGGAGGAATGGAATGATTTTCTCTCCCAGATATCCACATGGGATTACAGAAAGTACTTTAATGTGTAATCTGTAACTCTCGCTGGTATATGAATATCTACATATTTGCAGAAAGCATCGGCAGATCCTGGTCGAAACTCATCTTTGTTTTCAATCCAGCCATTATTGCATATATATTGCCTATGTTATTCTGCAGCATTGCGTATTCATGCGGATACTTCTTTAATGTATAAACCTTCAACGCCTCTTCGTATGCCTCCATTGCTTTCTGGAAGTTTTTGAACATATCTGTTCTCATGGCTAGGTTTCTGTAAGATATACCCATATTGTTTTGAATAGTTGCATATTCAGATGGATATTCCTCAAGGGTGTAAACCTTCAATGCCTCCTGGAAAGCATCTATGGAGTTGGAAAGGTTTTCTTCTGCATCAGAAAAGTTCGAGAGTTCTCTGTAAGCATTTCCGATATTTGTTTGTATTTCTGCATATTCTTCCGGATATTCTTCCAAAGTATAGATGTTAAGGGATTCATGATATGATTCGATAGCATTCAGGAGTTCGTCATCATCGCCTGTGATCTCAAAGAGTGTGAAATACATCTTGCCAAGGTTTTTGTTTATTGTCCCGTATTCGGACGGATATTCGTCAAGCGTATAGACCTTGAGCGCTTCGTTATATGAACTGATGGCATTCGAAAGATTTTCTCTTTTATCTGTGATTTCTGCAAGCATCCGATATAACATTCCTAAATTATTTTTGGTGACAGCATATTCTCTCGGCTGTTCTTCAAGCGTATAGACCTTGAGCGCTTCGTTGTATGCGTTAATTGCATTTATGAGGTTCTCCTCCCTGTTTGATATTTCTGCCAGTAAGGAATATGCTATTGCCAGGTTTGTGAATGTGACAGCATATTCTCTCGGCTGTTCTTCAAGCGTATAGACCTTGAGCGCTTCGTTATATGCATTAATCGCATTGTAAAAATCTCCCTCATCTTTTGTTATCCCTGCCAAGACGCAGTACGACATCCCGAGGTTATTTTGCGTGACAGCATATTCTCTCGGCTGTTCTTCAAGCGTATAGACCTTGAGCGCTTCGTTATATGCTTTAATAGCCTGGGAAAGGTTTTCTTTTCTTGTTTCTTCTTCGGTTAGTGCATATTTGCTGTCTGTAACACCTCCTTTCCTCTTACTGGATCTGACAGCCGTGCTTTTGGCGGCTTTTCTTTTTTTCATGTATTCAATGTAATAAGATACATCCTTTAAATTATTTTCTTCCAGTATGCCTGCCATAAAGAGATGCATGCCGCCTATTTGCATCTGTATACCTGCATATTCAGATGGATGGGTATTGATATCATAAATTTTGAGGGCGTTATAGAATGATTCTATTGCCATCGAAATAGATTCCTCCTTATTCCTCTCTATTTTGGCGATTCTTGAATAAACCTCACCGAGATTTTGCTGTATATTTGCACATTCAACAGGAAGGTTATTTTTTCCGCTTAATTTTGACACTATTTTGAAAATTTTTAATGCTTCATTGTATGCGCTTGCAGCGTTCAGAAGATTCTTTCTCTCGTCAACAATATTTGCCATATCTCTATATACATTTCCTATGTTATTCTGTATGGAGGTATATTCGAGAGGATGCTCTCCTATGTCATATACTTTCAGTGCCTCTTTAAATGATTTTATCGCATCATAAAAGAATTTTTCTTTATCGGTCATGCTGGCGAGTTGATGGTATACTACGCCAAGATTATTCTGTATCATTGCCACTTCTGTTTTGTAACCTAAGCCTGCATATATGAGCAGTGCTTCCTTGTATACCTTCACAGCTTTGTATAAATATCCCTTGGATTTTTCCTCTGAGGCAAGTTTTCGATAAATTGTTCCGATATTGTTTTTAATTGCAGCAAATATTGGCGGGTACTCCTTCTCGTTGAATACTTCCAGTGCCCTAAAGTAGTTTCTGAGCGCCTCGTCATAATTTTCCCTGTTCTGATTCTCAACCCCGGCATGGAACCATTTCTCTGCCTCTGATATCGGGTAAATTTCTTCTTTTATTATTTCTTTTTTTATCTTCCGGGGTGAGGGAAGTACCTCCTCATATGGGACAGCAGAGGTATTCTCTTCTTCTGTTTTTTCCTCGTTTGAAGATTCTTTTCTTCCTGCTAGGATTTTGTAAACTATGATAAAAAAGATGATTACGATGGCGACCAATATTGCTTCAGGTATCATCCCTCCTCCTCTTCTTTAATCCTTTCCATGCGGTCTTTTACCTCCTGGCATATTTCCTCTATGTCTCTGCATACATCTGTGTAAGATTCTATTTTCATAAACTGCTGGTATGCATCAAAAGCCTTGGAGCGGTTTGCTTTCCTGTTTTCCTTAAATGAAAGTTGATAATAGGCATCGCCCAGTGCTTTCTGGAGTAAGAAATATTTTATCGGATACTCTTCAGCAGTCCTTATCTTCAATGCCTCCTCATAAGCCCTTATTGCCTTCAATATATCATTTTTATCGTTCGTAAAATATGCCACGTTCGTAAAATATGCCAGCTTTACATATGCTGTCCCAAGATTATTCTGAGTTGTTGCATATCCTTCAGGATACTCTTCAGCAGTCCTTATCTTCAATGCCTCCTCATAAGCCCTTATTGCCTTCAATATATCATTTTTATCGTTCGTAAAATATGCCATATCATTTTTATCGTTCGTAAAATATGCCAGCTTTACATATGCCAGCCCTATGTTATTGTGGACAAGAGCATATGACTTCGGATATTTATCCGGGGTGCTGACTTTCAACGCTCTTCTGTAGTAATGAAGTGCCTCCAGAAGTTCATTCTTTATTTCATTAGCCTCCTCCAGTGAATAAATATCGGCAATCTCTTTTTCAATCATATTAATTCTATGGTTAACAGTCTGCCTTCCTTTGTTTTAATAACTGTATCTTCTTTAAAAAATTTTTCTGCATTTTAAATAAAAATATTTTTAGGCATGCGCCCTTTATCCTCATGCTGATAAGAAAAGCTTCCCTGGAAGATGCTGAAAGAATAGCGAAAAACAACATCAATCTTGCATTGGAATCAGAAAA
>VBQP01000056.1 GCA_008297795.1 Thermoplasmata archaeon
GTAGTTGCCTGATATAGCCATGCACATCCCACTCCCATTGGAGTACATCATGTAATATGTTGCGCCTGTGGTGTTATAGAAGACGGCATAAAGAGTATTGGAAGATGATATATCTCCTGAAACCTTCATTTTCAATACCATCTGTTCCCCCTCCACATCAGAAGAAATTTCTTTTATGTCTATTTCTGGCTGGCTGGTCACAGAATGCGCCCATGAATAACTCCCCGTGTTCGAATTCCATGTCCAGTGCCACACATCGCCAGTGTCATCTGTTATCTTCTCTGCTGATGCAAGTCCTGCAGACAAAAACACCGCGGTTGCAACAACCCCCAAAACAAATATATTTCTTTTATTCATATTTTATCTATCCTTTATTGATGTCCTGCTTAATAAGTTTTCTACTCGCAGCCCCGTCATTCGAACAGCCTTTTAATCATCCATTCAGGCGTGAATATAATCTGGTCTTCATATCCCTGTCCTGTTCCTATGAATAGAAGGGGTTTTCCTATTGTATAGGCAATTGAAAGTGCAGCCCCTCCCTTTGCATCAGCATCAACCTTGTTCAATATAATGCCATCTATCCCGACAACCTCATCGAATTTTCTTGCCTGCTCAACAGCATCGTTACCTGTCAGTGCGTCTCCTACAAAAATTATCATATCAGGATTTGCAACCTTCTTTATTTTCTTCATCTCGTCCATGAGATTTATGTTTGTTTGCATCCTTCCTGCAGTGTCAAGCAGAACAACATCTCTGTACTTCGCTTTCGCATGCTCAATTGCGTCATAGGCAACAGCGGCAGGGTCAGTGCCTGCATCATGTTTTATTATTTTGGCGCCGATTTTGTTTGCATGCATCTCAAGTTGTTCAATGGCGCCAGGGCGGAAAGTGTCACATGCGCCCAAGACACAACTCATTCCTTGCTTCTTCAATCTGTACGCAAGTTTTGCTATTGAGGTCGTCTTGCCTGTACCGTTCACCCCCACAAACATCAAAACAACAGGCTTTTTGCTCTCCTTCAGAAAATCATCAAAATTCTTTTCGCTGGATGAAAGTATTTTTCCTATCGCCTTTTTTAGAGTCTCCTCAACTGCCTTTCCTGCATTCTTCCTGCTTATATATGGAAGCTGGCTTTTGACAGTATTTTTTATGTCTTCCACAACAGGGAGAGCCACATCAGCCTCAAGGAGCCCCATTTCAAGGTCCCACATCAGTTCCTCAAGTTTTTTCTCGCTTATCGCCAGAGTTGCTGCCTTCTTCTTTTCGCCTATTTCCTTTTCAAGTTCCAGAGTTTTTTTGAGTTCCTCTTCAACTTTTTTCTTTACCTTCTCTTCTTTCTCTTCTTCTGGAACCTCCTCAACCGCCTTTTTGACCTCCTCCTCTATTGCCTCCTCAAAATTTTTGAATTTTTTCTTTAAGAACTTGAACATATCAATCCTTCCTTTCTGCTTCCCTCAATCTGGCTGATATATCTTCCACTTTCCCTCTTATTTCCTGCGATGTTTTTACCAAATTCTCCTCTTCCTTGAGAAGTTCCTCTATTTTTTTGTCAACAAAGGTCATCGCTTTGTTTATTGATTTTTCAGTAACAACTCCTCCTCCAACCCCTGCCATCACGTTTGAGGTATCATTAAGGGATGCATGAATGAATATATTCCCACCTATGGGAACAAGCAGTTCCTCTCCCTTCTTCGCCTTCGATATTTCCTCCAGGGCAGATTTTACCCTTCTATATTCTCCGAGCAGTTCCTCAATGATTGTTACCTGCTGGTATATTGCATCCATCCTCTCCTGGTATTCCTGGAGAAGGAAAAGGTCTCTTGACTTATTCTCTTCTGCTTCCATTTTAATTCTCTATCAGATATTTCACTACAGGATCTTCCACTTCCTCAGGTGATAGTTCTTTCACTTCCTTTATTTCCACCTTTTTCCTCTTAACACGATGGTTGCTGCCGATTATGGACAAAACCTTCTCCTTAGCCTTCACCTTGCTGCTGCTGACTATCTCCTTCTTGAAGGGATACCACATATTTTTCGCATAAAATTTTCCTTCCACTCTATATGCCTTCTTAGCCATTTTATTCACCTATCAAATCAAGCGCATCTTCTATCCGTCCCATCTCAATACCTGTTGTTTTACTTCCCATGATGGCGCCCTTGCCATTTGCCACCATGCCGGCGCCCACATAAGGCACGCCATGATTCACTGTTCCTATGCTGACGGGCACGCTGAACAGTTCCTCCAGATTCCTCTTTTCGTCATCCTCTATTTTTGGATGACAGAGCATGCCCCTGTTTGTAACCACTGCAGCCATGCCAACCGTTTTTATGCCCGCAATAGTCCCTCTTTCCACTTCCACATCCATAACGCCCTTTATATCTTTTATTGTTTCATCACCCATCATGGGATGAACAATGGCTCCATAATCGTTTGCCAGTATGTTGTTTCCTGCGGCGTTGAATTTATCTTTTATGACGAGAACATTGTCGCCAAAAAAATTTTTTATAACATCCAACTCCTCATCTCCCACAAAATCTGCAACAACTGCACCGCTGGAATTTAAAGCAATGAGGGAGCCCATCACTGTGCTTCCGCCAACAGTTGTCTCAATTATTTTAACTTTGAGAACTTCCCTTATCGCTTCCTTTTCCTTGTCCTGCAAAAACGGATGAACAAATGCAATATCATCATTTGCCCTGCAAAAAACACCAACATATGGATTGCTGTTGAAATCCAACCTCTTTAGCATGGTAACTGTTTACTTCTCCTTCTTATCTGCATTAGTTGTCTCTTCCTCCTCAACCTGCCCTTCCTCCATTTTTTCATCCTTTTGCTCTTCCTGTGGTTCTTCTGGTATTTCTTCTCTCTCTTCTGTTGCCTTCTTGCCCTCCTCATGACTCTCCTCAGGTGCTTCCTCCTCTTCCTTGGTTTCCTCAACCTCTTCTTTCTCCATTTCTTCAGGCTGTTCTATATCTTCCTCTGATTCCTCTTCCTTCTCCTCAACCTGCCCTTCCTCCATTTCTTCTTTTGACTCAGGCACTTCTTCCTTTAGTTTCTCCTCTTCCCCCTCTTCAGGCTGTTCCTCTGCCGCAACCTTTTCCTCACGTTCCTCTTTCTCCTCTTTTGCTTGAGATGTTTCTTCCTTTTCTTCTTCAGCTGGCTTTTCTTCTTTCTTCCTCTTCTCAACAACTTCAGCCTCTGGTGTGTACGCCCATACGACGCCGTCATCTCCCTTAACAGCCTTTACCCTTATTCGGGTGGGAATATGGCTTCTTCCTCTTGACCATAATTTTTCATTCAAACTTGAATCGATCATAACTTCCTCTGATTTCATGTGCTTAGCCAAAAACTCCCTTACCTCCTTAACAGCCCTGTTCGCTCTTTTTGTTCTCGGGACTGACTTTGCTTTTATCAGAGGAATCGTATAAATTCTTTCTTCCGGCATTTAAATCACCTTTTCAATTTATTTCTCCTCCAGTTCCTTGTCTTTGGATGACGGAGAAATCTCCTGCTTGTCCTCATGGTTATCCATGCAGGCACACGTCTGTTGCTTTTGGTTGCCCTGATCAACCTTTTCTTTTTACCCAATGGTTTGTTTCGCGACATCTAAATCCTCCTTATTTTTATATCTCGTTTTTTCGGCATCAAATTCCTCACGAGTATGCGAAATTTCGCATCATCTATCTGTTCATGTATTCTTCCCATCTGGTACAGTTGGATGAGCTGGTTTTCAATATATTCTGCGTTAATTGGATTTGCCATTTTTATTCTCGCCAGGCGCTCCCTGGCATTTGCATCCAGTATTTTCCTCAGTATTGCTTTTTTCTGTGCTTCTATCTGTGCCCTGATATATTCTTCCTCGACCTGCTCCTGGCTCTCCTGCTGCATCTGCTGAATCATCCTTCTCTTAATGTCTTCCGCATCCATGGTTAATATCTCATCCACTATTATATTTAAACTTTTTTATTCCTTTGCTATTTCATGTGCCGTATTATCCACGAATGACTGACCTTTCGGAGTCACTATTCTCCCCTTCCCTTTTAATGTTGATACAAGTCCTGCCTCTTCAAGTTGCTGAAGCGACTTTCTTATTATGGAGCCGCTTCCCTTTCTTGCTTTGTAGGGCTTGACTTTTCTATCTCTCTTTCCTCCGAATAAACTGCGCAATCTCTCTGTGCCGATGGGGCCACGCATGTAGACTTTCCTGAGCACTGCTGCCATTCTTATGTACCACCAGTCAGGATCCTCAGGCTGCCTCTCCTTATGCACACCTGTTTTTACCCATTTTGCCCATTCGGGTGGCGTGATTTTATATTCCTTCTTGAGTTTCTCCGCTAACTTTTTTATTATTGCTTCTGCTGGAACATCATATGCCGTGGTCATATTCTCAACGCCCAATACAAAAGTAATATAAAAAAGTAATGGGAAAGAACCCTGGAACCCCTTTCTTTTCCCGAGGCTTTTCTTTTTAAGAAAAGGCTCCAAGAAAGGTGTTTCATCCCCAAAGAAAAAGCCTGATTAAGTTACTGAGAAATTCTTTTTAACTTTCTTTACGGTGAAGCGCCTTCTTTTCCCGAGGCTTTTCTTTTTAAGAAAAGGCTCCAAGAAAACCAGCCCTTCAATGAAACATCTTATTTCTCTTTAATCAATTCATCCATCTCCCTTCTCTCCTTTCTCCATACAAAAATTGCTGCTACGAAAAGAATAATGCTTGCCAGGACAAAAATAATTATGAAATATGGTGTGGTGCATGGTGTAGTGCCCCCGCCTCCGCTGCCCCCACCGACTGCATCTGCTCCGTAACTCTCGTTGCCCATTATTTTTATATGTTCGGGTGATTTTTCTTTCAGATAAATGAATGCAGATATTATCGCTCCTGCAAGAGAAACGATTGCTGATGAGAGAAGAAGCGTTAATTTGAATTTTTCAGGATGAAGGATGCTTTTCCCCTTGCCCGTCAAACTGTAATAAACCCATTTGTGTTCCGTCTCTTCCTTTTTAACAAGCCCCGCTTCTACGAGTTTGGAAAGATGTTTATGCACTGCTGATTTATTGCAGTCAACCTTCTTTGTTATCTCTGAAAGGGTTTTCCGTCTCTCATCGAGTTGTTTCAGTATCTCTATTCTCGTATCTGAGGCAAGAGCAACGAAAACATCTCTGTCAATCACAATTTTTGGCACTTTTTGGCACAGATATTTAAAGATGGGGGATTAAAAAACGTTTGGTTTTCGTTCACCAGATGGAAAACAGCAAGACTAAATAGCAAAATATGTTTATTATTCAGGCGATATTATGTTTTCGAAGAGGGTGGGAAAGTATGTGGTGGCAGGTATGGTTATTCTATGCCTGGGTTTAAGTGCAGGCTTGTCGGATGCTTCCGATGCAGATAATGATGGCATTGACGATACGGAAGAGCGGGCGCTTGCAGAAAAGTATGCCCCCATTTTATACTTCGAGGAAAAAGAGAAGGTTTATCCTGTTTCGGTAGATTATGCCATTTCAAATTCCAATTTAAATCGGAGTGATGAAGGAGTGCCTGCTCTTATAGATGAAAATCCTACCGTGGAGGAACTCTCGCATTACAACACGGACGAAAATTACTATCTTGATAACAGGAAGGGCACGATACACGACGATGGCATAATAGAAGATTACAGGAGTAACATGGAAAACCTGGGCTACACCGTATACGCCCACGTTTTCAAACAGGGCAATGAAACCGTAATCCAGTACTGGATGTTCTACGCATTCAACAAGGGCACGCTCAACACGCATGAAGGCGACTGGGAAATGATTCAAATCATTCTGAATACGGAACAGAAGGCAGCAAATGCAATGTACAGCCAGCACATCAGCGGGCAGAAGGCAAAATGGAGCCAGGTTGAAAAAAGCGGTGACCATGCGAAGGTTTACGTGGCAAGGGAAAGCCATGCCAACTATTTCCGATATTACCAGGGGAAGCTCGGGCTGGCAAGCGATTATGTCGGGAAAAACGGCAGGGTGCTGAAACCAGATGACTACGACCTGATAATTCTCGGAGAGGCGGGAGAAGGCAATCACATTGCGGAGCAGGGATGGATTGATTTTGCAGGCAGATGGGGAGATTTTGGTAGCAACGAAAGCGGGGTGAGAGGAGAGCGCGGGCCCCGCGGTCCCGCTTACCGTGAAGATGGAAATATGTGGGCTGGAACAACATGGGGTGATTCTCTTTTCCCTCTGAACAAAAACGTGCTTGCCGCTGACTGGATATTTTACAATTTTAATATGATTTATATTGCTGTTCTGGCAGTATCTCTTGCATTTATATCATTCGGCATCTATCGAAGGCGTAAGGGGCTGGAAAAACCTTTCTTCTATATACTGAAAGTGGATGGCATGAATGCAAAAAGCATCGGCAACATTCTTGCCATAGTCGGTATTGTACTGGCAGTAACATCTCTTTTTTATCCATGGTACGGCGTGTCGGTTGATGCACAGGTCGGCTCCTATCAAACGCCCGGGCTTACCGAAATAATCTCCATAGACGGGCTGAAAGGCGTGCAGATAAATCTGCTCGATGAAAACAGCGGGATGGTGCAGGTGGGTGCTATCCCGATAGCATTCTCTCTCCTCATCGGCGCAGCGATTTTGCTATTCATACTGGGAACAATAGGGATTGACGGCAAAAAGGCAGGAAGAAAATATATGGTGCGGGGCATTAAATTCATCATCCCTGTCATACTCATCCTTATAACTGTCATGTCGTT
>VBQP01000057.1 GCA_008297795.1 Thermoplasmata archaeon
CATGAATTCCTCTATTTCGAGTTCCTTCAGCGTCTTTTCCTTCGGAATTCCTTTTTTATCCCAGCCTCTTGCCTCGAAGTAATCGTTCAGCATCTTCTTTTCCTCATTTTCTGATATGAAACTTCCCTTTGCCACGCCTTCAGGAATGGGAATCCTTATTTTCGGCGGGAGTTTCGAATCCTCTCTTGTCCACCCGCACTTTATGTTGAATATGTGCTTCAGATTGTTTATCCTCTCCCCTATCACAAGCAACTCGCTTTCTCCCATCCTTTCCCCTATTGCTGCCTCAAGCAATTCTGCAAAACCATCCAGGAGGAACATCCCTCTTGAAAACTTGCATACTCCGAGTGCATCATATATCGCCATGAAATTTTCCATGTCCGCAATCTCCTGTCCCTTCCCATCGGCACTGAATCTGTCCACTCCTTCATACTTCCAGAACTTTCCCGTCAACTCAAGGGCGTAGGCGCCAGAGCGCAGGTGGCACGCCCCTCTTGGCGAAGTCATGAAGGCAAGCCCCATTCCTTTTATCCCTCTCACGTCATATGCAGGCGGCTCCATGCCTCTTACATGGACTGCATATTTGTCCGCTCCTTTTCCTATTTTCTCAGCCGCCCTCTTCACTCCTTCTGCCAGCAAATCTCCGAGTCCTTCCCTCTTCCCTATTTTCTCCACCATTTTCACAACTGCATCTCCGTTTCCAAAGCGCAGGTCTATGCCATCGGCGTCTTTCTTGCCGAGGATTCCATTTTCATATAAATCCATTGCAAAGCCTATGGCTCCTCCTGCAGATATTGTGTCTATGCCATACAGGTCGCATAATTCATTTGCCTTTGCCAGCGCTTCTATGCTCGGATTGCCGCAGTTGCTTCCCAGCGAGAATAGAGTTTCATATTCCACGCCGTCAAGAGCCCCTTCGTATTTTCCTTTTATGACAAATGCCTTGCCGCATGGCTTAACGCACTGTATGCAAGCCTTGTTTTTTATCGTATATCTGGGAGCCCAATAATACGGGTCAATCTCCTTTCTCTCGTCAAAAACCCCTTCCCTCCAGTTTCTCGTGGGGAATGTACCTCTCTCGGCGTTCATCCACTCCAGAAATTCTCCTGTTCCGTATTTCCCGTCATCGTTGAATGCAGGGCTCTCTATCATTATTTTGTACCACCTGTCCAGCAGTTCCATCATTTTTTCAGGGTCTGCAACTTTTATGTCCCTGCTTCCTTTTATCGCTATTGCCTTCAAATTTTTGGAGCCCATTACAGCCCCGAGCCCGCCCCGCCCCGCCTGCCGCTCCTCGGAATCTATGATGGCATATTTCACTTTTTTCTCTCCACCAGGACCTATTGAAGCCACAACAACATCGCCTTCATCTTTCTTTATCTCCTCTGTGCTCTCTCTCGTAAATTTTCCCCAGAGATGCTCTGCAGATTTGACCATGACTTCATCATCGTTTATAAGCAGGTAGGAAGGTTTGTCAGCCATTCCTGTTATTATGAGGGCATCGTATCCAGCCTGTTTGAGGGCAAATCCTATCCTTCCTCCCATTACCCCCTCGCCCCACCCTCCTGTGAGAGGAGATTTTGCAAAGAAGGAGGTTTTTCCAGCAGTGGGGGCAGCAGTTCCTGTAAGCAAACCGGGAGCCATTATCAGCACATTTTCCTTTCCCAGCGGGTCTGCATTTCCGGGAACAAGTTTATTCAAAAAGTACGCGCCGAAGCCGTCCCCGCCCAGATATTTCATGGCAAATGCATCGCTTATTTTCTGCCTTTTTCCCTCCTTTTTCGACAAATCAACTGTCAGAATTCTTCCACCATAACATCCGTTTTCGACTACCATTTTCATCCCTCCACAAGTTCAAGCGCTCCCTGGGAGCAATATTTCACACACATGGGGTCGCCGCCGCACAGGTCGCATTTATATGCTTTTTTCTCAAAAATCCATACAGCACCTATGGGGCATGCCTTTTCACAAAGGCGGCACCCTGTGCATTTTTCATAGTCAACATATACTCTTCCGTTATCTTTCTTCATTGCATCGAACTTGCATGCGTCAACACATTCAAAATTGCAATCCTCCCCATGAGTACACAGATGAGGAATGTCTTCAGTCACACTTTTCTTCTCGACCCTTATGCCGGATTTCAAAGGATTAACGACCTTCCAGTGGGTCATTGAACACACCATTTCACATTCCATACAGCCAGAACACTTTTCAGGAATTGCTTTGACGAACATATTTTCCCCTTATCCTGAATAAAAACTCGTTTAAAAATGTTTATGAGGGGAGGGCAAGCGCGAGGATGAGGAAAGGCAGTCCCAGCTTTGTTATTATTATGCTCTTGTTTCTAACCCCGGGGCTCCATCCATAGTCATCGAGTCGGTAAAACAGCAGCCATCCGTACTGGGAAAAGAATGCAAACAGGGACAAAAAGAAAAGGCGCAGCCATATCATGCCCGATATGTCTGAAAATGCTTTGAGAGCATGATGGTAATATCCAACCTGAACATAGAATGAGCCTATTACAAGGAACATCGCCCCGAACGCCATCTGAAATTCACTATGTATAAGCCCTTCGGCATACATACATGCAAGAGCGCCTATTATGGAAAATACCATTACGGGCCAGCCTGCAATGATTGTCAGATAAATCGCTATTGATATGAGAATTGCAAGTGATATGACAAGCAGTATTTTCAGCGTCTGCTTGCTGAAAGTTGCCCTTTTTTCTATGTCATAGTGGTAAAGGTCGTGTATTGTGTGGGAGAGAAGATAGTGGGCAAGAAAGCCTCCTATTGAGGTCAGAAAAACTCCTGTCCAGTATATGTCGCCGAATCTTTCCACTGCCCCTGTGTCATATGCAAAAATAGAGCCAAGTATGGGAAACAGTCCGCCTGTTATAATGGATGTTAAAACTGTGAATGGAGAAGTTATTCCTTTCTCTTCTATCGGCATTTATATCGTTACGCCCACTTTTTCGGCCATTTTATTTGTTATATATGCAGGTGCCTCATGAAGCAACGGTTTGTAAATGCTGTCGGGTATGAGTGGGGAATTTGCCATCTCCTGAGCTTTCCTCACATATTTGACAATTCCATTTTTGTAAACATCCTGCAGGTTTGTTCCTCTTTTTCTCAACTCATCTTCTATGGATATCCTGCCGTCTTTAAGCATCTCTATGATTTCCTTGTTGATGTTTTTCCCGTATACATTCAGAAGAGGCATAATGATGCCTTCCTCAAGCCTTCCTTCAGCAATATCCACCAGGTCATCTGCGAGCTGGTATGCAAGTCCCACATTCCGTCCATATTCTGCCATCAGGGATATTATCTCAGGTGGCGCCTTAGCCTCTATGGCACCTGCCCTGCATGCTGTGGCGAAAAGAGATGCCGTCTTCATTTCTATTACGTTGAAATACTCTTTTATCAGCAGTTCAGACGAGTTTCCGCCATTCAATATGTTTTCAAGGTGCGCGTTGAGGTCTATATCCTCTGTCTGGCCTATCAGCGTTTTGTCCCACGTATCCAGAAAAATCATTGCATTTTCCAGCCCGTGCTCAACAGATATGCGAAATGCCTTGCTTATCATTCTGTGTCCTGTGAGAATAGCACTGCCTATCCCGTTTTTTACATACAGTGAGGGTTTTCCCCTTCTGGTTGTATCGCCATCCATTATGTCATCATGGACAAGGGATGCAGAGTGAGCAAGTTCTATACCAAGGGCACTTTCCAGGGCTTTCTCATATCTGTCGTCTCCTCCGTTGCAAGCCCTGAACGACAGAATAAGCATTACGGGGCGAAGCATCTTTCCCCCCTCAAGAGCATATCTTATGTCTTTGTCCTTGATTTTTTCGTTGATTTCTCTCTGTACCTCATCCTGGACATGGGCGACAAATTCCTGAAATGTAAGAAGTTTCTCAATGGACATATTATAAAGGCAATGAACATCTAATATATGAAACTAACGCTCACAAAAAAGATTTAAATTCTCAAAAACATTGTCTTTTCATCATGAGAAATTTGCTTGTTATTTTGGCTGTGATTCTTTTTCTTGCACCTGCAAGTGGATACATCGGAAATATGCCCTTTGAATGGGAAACGGAAGGGCAAAAATTGATGGCAGAGTTTAATCATACAATTGAAATAGCACCTGGAGATGACTATTATATTCACTTTTCTCGTTCAGGGATAGAAACAAAGTTCACTGTCTCATACGCCTCCAATTTATCGGAGGAAATACAGGCAGCGATTGCTCGTTCCCCCGGATGGATGCAGCGAGAACTTGCCCGTCAGTTCGAATATCTGGACAGCAGATATGCAGATTTAATATTGAACGCTGATAAAAGATATGTGGACGAAATAGCCTTTTCCATTGCTTACTCCCCTGTTGGCTCCGTTCCTTCACCAGAGGTGATTTACGACAATGCCCGTTTTCTCTACGAAAATGACGGATTTCTGGATTATGTAAAAATAATTGACGTGTACAACGGAAGCGATTATTATTCCACCATTCAGTATCGCGTTCTTGAGAACGGAAGCGAAAAGAATTTTACATGCCCTCCTGCCATATACTACTGGTTTGTCGTTTCGCCGAGGGCAACAATTGAGAATTCCACATATGTATATGGCAAATTCTGGAGGGAATATGTATTCAATCACAACGACATAGGCTACCCTCTCCTCAAAGAAAAACTCTCCGGGATAAAATACATGTGGGATTGCAAATCATACCACCCTCCTGCCCACAGAACCTGGAAGGAGAGCATGGCAAGCCACCCGACAGCCATAGAGGGAGTAAATTACTGGGTCGGCAAGACAATAACGGCCCTTGCAACAGGAGACCGCCCGGGGCAGCCGAATGTTGTCGCCCACGAGCACAACGGCTTTTGCGGGGAAATACATGAGTTGTCAACGGCAGCCCTCCGCGCCGCCCTCATCCCTGCCGTGCCAATAAACTGTCTCGGAGAAGACCATGTATGGTGTGAATTCTGGGAGAGGGGCTGGCATGAATTTGACGAGTGGTGGGCAGACGGCGGCGGCAGCATCGACAATTTCGATGAATATCGTTACGGATGGCATAAAATAATGTCCGCACTTTTTGCATTGAAGGGGAGACAGTTCCATATATGATGTCACTCCCCATTACATGAGGGAAGAGGACAGAGGGGATATTGAGGTTGCCGTGAGTGATATATTTGGAAATCCTGTGGATGGTGTGCGTGTTACAGTATTTGGCTCATGGAAGGCAAACAATTTCAAGGATAAAGTATGGGACAAAACAGTGGGAGAGATATGGTCAAAACTTCCAGATGCTTTCAGAGAAAAATGGCAGGAAAATTATACAAAAATGAGAGAATGGTATCACGAACGCGTGCCGGGTGCCGGGCATTGTTCCCTGGGTCGTGCCGAGCATATGGAACTACACAGGCGTAGACGGCAGATGCGCCTTCCACCTCGGTGCAGGGCATTCCTACCTGTTCCTGCTCCAGAAAGATGAGGTGATATACTACGAACCTTACAGTATCGGGAAGAGCAATGCCATACATTATATGGCTACAATTTTTCCAAACGACACAAGAAATATCAGGATAAAATTTGTTCTTCCTGACGGAATGCCGTCAATAAAAAAAGAGCGTGTTGTCCAGCCTCCCGACGAAGGAGATTATCTATGCCGTATTTCATTCAAAACATCTGCTTACCAGATCCAGCGCAACATATGGGACTGGGAGGACGGTGTTGCGAAAGAAGATTATGGAAGGGAAGAGGTCTCATCAGCCATAAAATTTTTTGTCGTTGATGAAGAAAATTTTGAGAAATACAGGGAGGGAAAAGTGTTTGACTGTTACCATTACATTTATTCAAATACAGGCGAAATTTCGTTCAATACAAGCAAGGCATTTTATCTTGTTTTCCAGAACACTGCAAAGAGAACCACTGTGCTGACAAACATATCTGTACTGTTTGAGACAAATACGGGGAGGGACTTCATCAGTATGGATAATCCATGGAGCGACGTTTTTGAAAAGCCCACATTTAATGCAGGGGATACTGTAATTCTTGAGGGAATCTCAACATCTGAAGGGCAGGTGGAGGTTGCCAACAAAACATTCAATGTAAATGGCAGATGGCAAATCTACTGGAATACCTCTCATCTTGAGCCGGGAGATTACAAAGTTATTGCCAGGTGCGGCGATTTTGAGAGAACATACACAATAAAACTTGCTGATTTGTCTCCTCCTGAAATAGAGGTGTACAGTCCTTATGATGGGGAAGTTGTTGAGGGAAGTGTAGTTATACATGGAAGGGCGTATGACAATGTTGGAATTGAAAGTGTTGAGATGGATGTCGCAGGAGAAAAGATATCTCTTCTGAAAAACTTTTCATATGAGTGGAACCCGCCAGGCCCGGGAGATTACAATATCACAATAGGGGCATCAGATTATCAGGGAATGGAAACCAAAAAAATTGTTCATATCGTGGTAAACGCCTCTGGTACCTATAAACCCTTGATAAATAGGGTGTGGTTTACCCCGGAAAATCCAACCAACGAGAGCAACGTTGTCGTGTTTGCAAATGTGACAGGAGATATGTTTTCGATAAAAAAAGTGGAAATAGAGATGAATAGCGAAGCAAAGGAAATGTACCTTTATGCATCCAATCCAGTTCAGCAGAGACATCAGGAAGACCCGTTAAGGAACATAAGCAACTCGCCCGCATATGGAATAGAGATTGGGCAGTTTCCCTCCGGCAGCACAATAAGATTCAGGGTGAGGGCTTATGACAGCGTCGGAAATTTTGCGCTTTCCGATGAATTTGCAGTTAAAATATTGTAGCACATAAAAACGACAAATTTTATAACTCTTTGCTGCATTATCCGGGCGGGAATGGGACAAAAATGAAAATTTTCTTTTTCATTTTTCGCCTTCTAACCTCCTCCCATTCCCAAATTTTGTTTTGAGTTCTATGAAAAATCCCAATTCTCACAGAGTCCCCAAGATATGAATGTATAATTATCCACGGACAGTGAAATGGAGTGGAATGGCTTTGAAAATTTTACATCCGAATTTACAAGTAAGGCAAAACCTGTTCCCTTTTCGCTCATAAAAAATATTGCCGCTGCATATATCGCTTTGAAATAGGTATAGTTCTCATCCTCCCCCTTATACTCGAAAAACCCTCTTGTGATGCATAGTCCGTTTGGGAGGTCGTTGTGCTCCTGGCTGTCTGCAAGAGATGGCGGAAGGGAGACAACTAAAAATAAGGAGCATATAATCAAGGATATCAGTTTTTTCCTCATGTTATTTTGCCTCCAGCAAATACAATGTGAAAAATGTTTAAAATTGTTTCCGTAAGCCATCAAAAAAATGAATAAGTTTTATTAATGATTGCGCCTTTTATTGTCATGCAATTGAACAAGGGGATGCTTTCATTTCTATCGGGTCTAGGATTTCACAGGTCTGGGCTTTTACATCTGGTTTTTTACGCTTTATTATTTTGACTGGAAGGTAGGATGGATATTTATATTCTCTGTGGCAACGGCAATTCTGGGGGCAGTTGTGGTGTGGTGTATATTTATTGCCTTCTCTCTGGTTGAGACAGAAATCCGTTTAAGCCCCACTATGGGCGGCTTCATAGGCGGGATACTGAGCATGGCTGCGATAATATTAATGATATTATCCTTCAGGCTGGGGGATTACAGGTGGTATGAGGTTATCCATCCTATTGTGTCATTCTTCATGGCTGCTGGATGCACAACGCTGCTCATATACCCATTGGAAGAAAAAGAGACAAATAAATGGTAGACGTCACGGTTTTTAGATACGGGCACAGGATTGCAAGAGATAAGCGCATTACAACACATATTGCACTTGTTGCAAGGGCTTTTGGTGCAAAGAAAATAATAATAGATACAAAAGACGATAGCATAGGTGAAGTTGTGAGAGATGTCAACAACAGATTTGGAGATGATTTTGAGGTGGAAACAGGAGTAAACTGGAGAAAATTCATAAAAAACTGGAGTGGCATTGTGGTTCATCTCACAATGTACGGGGAAAAGATAACAGATGTTGCAGATGAAATCAGAAAGCATGACAGAGTACTGGCCATAGTGGGCTCAAAAAAGGTTCCGGGAGATTTCTATTCCATTGCAGATTTTAATGTAGCGATAGGAAATCAGCCCCATTCTGAGGTTGCAGCCCTTGCACTTTTCATGCATTATATCACAGATGGAAAGTGGATAGACCAAGAATTCTATGGCAAATTTCAGATATTGCCCCAGAAGAGGGGGAAAAAAGTCGTGGAAAGAGATTATGTAAAATTGCTCATGGAGGAGGGTTGCTCGCCTGAAGTTATAGACCATTCCTTAAAGGTTCAAAAACTTGCCATGAAAATTGCAGAAAGAATAAAAAACAATGGCATGGATGTCGACATGAATACCGTATATCTTGCCTCTCTTTTCCATGACATAGGGAGGTCAAAAACGCATGGAATATCTCACATTGTGGAGGGCGCAAAAATCGCAAGACGCCTGGGACTGCCAGAGAAAGTCATAATGGCAATAGAGCATCATGGTGGTGCAGGCATAGATAAGGAGGATGCAGCCAAACTGGGACTGCCGCCCAGGGATTACACCCCCAGGACCATAGAGGAGGAAATAGTTGCCCATGCAGACAATCTGACAGGCAATGGATACAGAGGCATTGAGGAGGTTGTGAAAAAATTCGAGGAAAAAGCGGGTAAAAAAGCCGCAGAAAAGGTCATGAAACTCCATAAAAAACTGAGTGAAATGTGTGGCATAGATGTGGGTGAGTTGATATGATAAAGGTTGGCGTTACAGCTTTCCAGGGCGATGTGGAGGAGCATATTATTTCGGTTGAGAAGGCAATGAAAGAGATGGGAATGGAAGGCAGGGCAGTAGCCATAAGAGAAAAAATGGTCGATATAGATGCTCTTATAATACCCGGTGGAGAAAGCACTACCATTTCCTCCCTGATGATAAAGACAGGAATTTTTGATGAAATAAAGAAAGTTGCAGATGACATACCCATCATGGGAACATGCG
>VBQP01000058.1 GCA_008297795.1 Thermoplasmata archaeon
TTCTGTTTTCGGTGGCAGTTTCAGGAGGAGATATCCACCTGACATACGGCTGAGCAAGGTCTATCTGATGAAGCAGGAATCTCCTGACTTCTGTCCCGTAGCCGGGCACATTATCATTCCCGAATTTCCATTCGGAAGGATTTTTTATGACCGACATTTCTGGAGAAATCCAGAATATCCCTGCTCCGGGATAGCCATCTTCGCTTTTCACGAATTCTCTCTCAGCGGGATTTTTTTCAACATCAGAGCCGTATGCCCATGCCGCAATTGCCCCTGCTGCCTCGTAGCCCACGGTTGTGGGAATCGTCCCGATGTTGTCGGCATCAAGTTCCCCGCCAAAATTTCCTATGTAAGAGCCGAGGCGCAGGGAGGCTGCATCGTAGAAATAAAAATCAGGAGGGGCATAGTAATATTCTTTGCCTGAGAGGGGGCTTGTTGCCTTCACGTTTTTATGGGTAGAAGACCACGGATAGAGAAGCATTCTCGCCCCGCCGTGGAAATCAGTCCCTATCCTGATGAGATGATGATTCACAAATTCTTTCAGTGTTTTTCCCTGCACGCTGCCCCACGGCTCGGGTGGCCCGAATCTGCCGGGTCCATCGTAATCCGCCTCCCTGTTCAAGTCCCAGTTGTTCATGTCTGTGCGCTGCTCGTGGTCAAAGCCATATGGATTCTGGCTCACTGCCAGATATATCTCTCGATGGTCTATAAGCCATTTAAGCCAGTTATTATTTTTTTCAAAAGCGTTTCTCATGAGCCAGTCTGCAAACCAGTACATGCCTATTGTTCCTGCTGTCTCGTCGCCGTGAGGACTTCCAAGGAAAAGCACCTCCGGTTTGTGAAAACCCCTGCTTTCGTTAGTTATGCGCACATAATAGTCGTCATAGCCTCCGTCTATCTTGCCTGTATTGTAGACCTCATTTGCCCTGAATACCTCAATATAGCCGGGATACTTCTCTTCCAAATTTTTGTACCATGAAACAAGCTGGTCGTAACTGTCAGGTTTGTAATACCAGGAGCCGTAATTGCTGGCAGATGATATGGAAATAATTGCAAAGTTTGCTGATACGAGTACAAAAAGCACTGCAAAGGCAAATATTTTTTTCATATGGTATAATGCGTAAAAAACACTTAAATATTGCTGGCTATAACCTTTTTAAAGGATGAGCGTATACCCATCTAAGGTGATTCATTGGGCAATGTAAGACCTACATACATAAAACGGATGGCAATCGGATGGCAATAAAGTTAGTTGAGCAACTTCCAGAGCAGTTCTCGGATGACTTCAATGCAAATAAGCGTGCAATAGAGGAGTACACAAATATAGATAGTAAAATTATGAGAAATCGCATAGCAGGATATATCTCAAAAATCCTTGAAGATAAGAAAGGCAAAAATGAAACCCCGGAAGAGAATTGAGAATGCAATTAACTCATTAAAAGAGGGAAATTTTGTTCTTGTATATGATGCCGACGGGAGGGAGGAAGAGACTGATTTTATCATAGGAGCAGAATTTGTTGATGAAGGGAGCATATACCGCATGAGGAGGGACGGCGGCGGTCTGATTTTTCTGATGATTCACAATGAAGTTGGCAGAAAACTCGGGCTGCCTTATCTTGCAGATGTTTTTCAAAACAGCGCGGAGAAATGGCATGTACTCAGAGAACTCACACCGGATGACATACCTTATGATACGAAATCTTCCTTTTCGGTCACAATAAACCACAGAAAGACGTTCACAGGTGTAACAGACAAAGACAGGGCGATGACAATGCGGGAGTTCGCAAAACTTGCTTCGCGCATAAAAGATATGGACGGGGCTGAGGCACAGCGTGCATTCGGCAGGCAGTTCCGTGCTCCGGGCCATGTTCCAATATGCATGGCATCCCCCAAATTGCTTGAGGAGAGAAACGGGCATACGGAACTTTCGGTGGCGCTTGCTGTCATGGCAGGCATAACGCCTGTAACTGCAGGATGCGAGATGATGGATTATGGGCATAGCCTTCTAAAAAAAGATGCAATGACATATGCTGAGGAGAATGGCTTGATATTTCTTGAAGGATGGGAAATAATGGAGGCGTGGGAAGAATGGCAAGAGTGATGGCGACAGGCGTCTTCGACCTGCTTCACATCGGACATCTTCATTATCTTAAAGAGGCAAAAAAACTGGGAGATGAACTTGTTGTTGTAATAGCAACAGATGAGACCGTCAGGAAAAGGAAGCATAATCCCATAATGCCGCAGGAGATGAGGAGGGAACTGGTGGAGGCTCTTAAGCCTGTGGACAGGGCAGTGATAGGTTATACAGATGATTTTCTGAGAATAGTTGAGGAAATAAAGCCAGATATAATAGCGCTCGGGTATGACCAGGATGCAGGAGACCTGGAGAAAAAACTGGGGGAGAGGGGGATAAGTGCAAGAGTGGTGAGATGTACAAGATATTCGGATTATGATTTGAACGGCACACGCAAAATAATTAAAAAGATAGAGGAAAAGATACAAAAAGACGAGCTGTATAAAGGTAAAGAATGAAAAAAATAGGAATTGCCGATACAACTTTTGCGAGATATGACATGGGGGGCGCTGCAATAGACGAAATCAAAAAGAATGCTTCAGGAATAAAAGTGGAAAGATACACTGTTCCGGGTATCAAGGATTTGCCTGTTGCCGCAAAAAAGTTGATAAACAGCGGGTGCGAAATTGTGATGGCTCTGGGAATGCCAGGCCCCCAGCCCATAGACAAGCAGTGCGCTCACGAAGCATCTCTGGGCTTAATAGCAGTGCAGTTGATGACAGATACCCACGTTATAGAGGTTTTTGTTCACGAAGATGAGGCAGAGGATGATAGAGAATTAAAGTGGCTCGCAGAGAGAAGGACAAGGGAGCATGCTTTGAACGCAATTGCCCTGCTATTTCACCCCGAAAAACTGACAGAAAAAGCGGGGACGGGGCAGCGCCAGGGATTTGACGATGCCAAACCGCTTTAATGATTATTGATTGAAAATGAGGGGCAAAGATATTGAGATAGTCAGAAGCAGGAAGAGAAAAAAGACCGTTCAGGCAAGGGAGGAAAACGGCAAAATATATGTTTATCTGCCTGCTGGCATGAGCAGGGAGGAGGAGAAAAAGTATGTTGATGAGCTTGTAAAGAAGATGGAGAGGCGGAAGAGGAGGAGGGAACTCAACAGCGATGAGTCGCTATCAAGAAGGGCTCAGGAGCTTAATGAAAAATACTTTGGCGGAAAACTGGAGTTCGAGATAAAATATGTCACCAATCAGAGCAGGAGGTTTGGGAGCTGCACACCTCAAGATAAAAAAATAAGGATATCTGACCGCCTTGCAGACATGCCTTCCTGGGTGAGAGATTATGTCATAGTGCATGAACTTGCACACCTCATACAGCCCGACCATTCGAAAAAATTCTGGGAGATGGTCAACCGCTATAAGTACACAGAGAGGGCAAGGGGCTATCTAATGGCGGTTGGCATGGAATCAGATGATTAAACAAGAGAATGATTTTATCGATAACCTTTTTATCTCATGGCAAATTTAATTTCATGGAAGTGATGGGCATCTGTGCCATATGCGGAAAGCCGGGCATAATGCACACCTGCGGGCTTTGCGGCAGGAATGTATGCTCCGAGCATTTCGATGCTGCCCATAGCATATGTGCAGAATGCAGAGCAAAAATAAATAAACAAAAATGGGATATACCTCCATGAGAGAGAAAGATAAGATGACCGAGGAGATAAGAATCGGCATTGTCGTTTCAGAATTCAATTATGACATAACTATGATGATGCTTGAGCGCGCCAGGGAGCATGCAGAATTTTTAGGTGCAAGGGTTGTGAAAGTTATAAAGGTGCCAGGCGTCTTTGATATGGGTCTTGCCATAAAAAAACTTCTTCAGAGCATGAATATAGACGGAGTGGTTGCTCTCGGTGCTGTCATAGAGGGTGAGACGGAGCATGATGAAATAGTTATACAGCATGCATCAAGAAAAATAGCAGACCTTGCACTGGAATACGACAAACCTGTCGGTCTTGGAATAACGGGACCTGGCATGAGCCGCCTGCAGGCAGAGGAGCGCATAGAAAGGGCAAAGATGGCTGTTGAGAGCGTAATAAAGTTGCATAAGGCACTCGAAGATGGAACTCCTTAAAGGAAAGACAGCCATCATCACAGGGGCGTCGCGGGGCATAGGAAGGGCAATAGCCATTAAATTTGCAGAGCATGGTGCCTTTGTTGGCATAAATTATTTTAAGAGCAAGGATGGGGCTGAAGAAACGCTTGGTGAAGTGAAGAAATTGTCTGATGGAATGCTTCTCGAGGCAGATGTTTCCGATTATGGCGAAGTGGAGGACATGGTGAATAAATTTCTGGAGAGGACAGGAAGTATAGATATAGTTGTGAACAATGCAGGCATATACAGACGGTCTTCCTTTTTGAATATCAGCAGCAGGCAGTGGGATGAGGTGATGAGCGTCAATTTGAAGGGATGCTATAACGTATGCATGCATTCAATCCCCCACATGAAAAAAGGCGGCAGGATAATATTCATTTCTTCGCAACTTGCTTTTAAAGGCTCAAGCCATGGCGCAGATTATGCAGCATCGAAGGCAGGTATTCTGGGACTCATGAGAAGTCTTGCTCTCGAACTTGCAGACAAAAAAATAAATGTGAATGCTGTTGCCCCTGGCACAATAGATACCGACATAATTGCCAGCTATACCGAAAAGCAGAGGCGAGAAAGGGAAATGCAGATACCCCTTAAAAGAATAGGCTCTCCAGAAGATATTGCCAATGCCTGCCTCTTCCTTGCCTCTTCTCTCTCAGGCTATATAACGGGAGAGACGATACATGTGAACGGAGGGCTGTACATTCATTAGTTGTAAGAAAAGTAAATTAATTGCGACACAATATAAAAAGGTAAAATGAAAATAGCGTGGTTTACAGACACCTGGCTCCCCACCAGAGACGGGGTTGTGACTTCCCTTCTCTCATTTAAAGACGAAATAGAGAAGAGGGGTAATGAGATTTATCTTTTCGTTCCTGGAAAGAGCGATAAAGATGATTTCGACAACAGAATTTTTTATTACAGGGCAAAACCATTCAGGAAATACCCGAATTACAGAGTTGCCAGAATCCGCTCATTATTCGGCTCCAGAACAAAAAAATTAATAGGGAAGATGGACATAGATATAATACATTCTCATTCTCCTGTATTGATGGGTGTGCATGGAGTAATTGCGTCACACTATCATTCAATACCGCTTGTTTTCACATATCACACTTTTCTCGGTGATTCTGTTTATCTTCTATCTTCTTCACCTCCCATACAGCATGCTGCAAGAAAACTCCTCCGCACCTGGCTGAAGTGGTACTTCAGGAGATGCAGCGGCATAATAGCGCCGAGCAGGGCGGCGAGGGGGGAAATCAAGGAACTGACAGATGGGGAGATAGAAATAATTCCAACAGGCATTGATATGGAAAGATTTGCGCATGGAGACGGAAAAAAAGCGAGGGATGAGATTGGCGTTGAAAATGGAAAAATTATCCTTCATGTTGGAAGAATAGTGAAGGAGAAAAACCTCGATTTGATGGTTGAGGCTGCCCCTCTGCTGCTGGAAAAAATTCCAGATGCCATTTTTGTGATTGTGGGGGAAGGTCCCCATGCAGACGAATTGAAGCAGAAGGTGAGAGATGCATCCCTTGAAAACAATTTTATATTCACAGGGTTCGTAGAGGACGAAAAACTTCCGGATTACTATCACGCTGCGGACATATTTGCCTTTCCGTCGAAATATGAGACGCAGGGCATAGTCGCTGTAGAAGCGATGGCTGCCGGCTTGCCTGTTGTGGCTGCCAATGTTCGTTCCCTGCCAGAGATAGTGGAGAACGGAAAAACAGGCTTTCTTTTTGATGCTGATGATGCGCATGATTTTGCTGAAAAGATGATTGTTGCCCTTGATTCGGGGGGGATGGGGGAGGAGGCGAGAAAGGCAGCAGGCAGATATTCCATACAGAAATGCACCGACATGCTTCTGTCATTCTATGAGGGATTTTTATGATAAAGTGTACGCTGATGCTTGAGTATGAAAACCCGGAGAAAGCAACTCTGGTGGAAAAATCCCTTAAACCGGACAACGAATTTTTTATCAGGACGCGTGTTGAGGGAAATGTGGTGGTGGCGGAGGCGGAGGCTGGCTCAATATCCTCGTCGTTGCTTCATACCATAGACGATTTCCTTGCCTGCCTCTCTGTGGCTGAGAGGGTTGGCGAAATGAAATCAATGAAATTTGGTGAGGGGCAATGAAAATTAATGAAAGCCCTTAAATAAAAAATAGGGATGCATTTCCAATGAAATTTGATTTAAGATGCAAATTCATACTCAGCAAAGAGCTCGCCGGGGACAGCATAGATACCTTTCTGAAAAATTTTGTTGATGAAGCAAATGAAACCATACTGAAAAAAGGGGCTGTTGGTGAAGGGGCAAAAATTGTTGAATGGAATGCAGAGGGAAATGAAATAGAAATGCGCATTCTGTCCGAAGGAAACATAAGGAGTCATGAAGGGGCTGTGAGGATAAGAAAAGCGCTCGGTGCTGCCCTGGGGAAAAAATACAAGGTGGGAATAAGGGAAATTGTAATGGTTGATTACAATATCTCCATCGATGCAGAGCAGGAGGCTGTCAGGGATTTCAGCATTCCGTTTGCAGAGTTGAAAATAGACGGGAAGGAAATCCAGATGCGCATCCGTGACAGGGGAGAGGAATTTGTGAGCGAGAACTATGTTGACAGGATGATAAATCTTGTGAGGGAGAAAATAAAGGCGCAGTACTACGAGGGCAAGAAAGAATACTGGGAACTCATATGGAAATCAGAAGAAAAAGAACCGGTATGGGATAAAGACCCATCGGAAGAAATGCAGAAACTCGGGTGGCTTGTTCCAGGCTCGACAAAGGGTAAATGGTTTTACCGTCCCCCTGCTGCTGCAATAATGAAGGCTATGGAGAGAATTGCAGTCGAGGAGGTCGTAAAGCCTTTGGGTTTTCTGGAAGTGATAGAACCCATGCATGTTTCGCTTGATACATGGCTGAAAACAGGGCATCTTGAGGGAATGCCCGGAGAGATTTACTATATCTCCGAGCCGCTGACGAGGGACGAAAGGCAGTGGGAGCATTTCATAGATCTTGTGAAGATAACAAAGGAAGTACCGGAGGAGGAGTTGAAGAAGAACATAAAACCTCCGAAGGCAGGTGTATGCTATGCCCAATGCCCGAACATTTACTTCTCATTTTCGGGAAAGACAATATCGGAAAGTTCTTTGCCGGTTCTTGTGTTCGAGAGGACAGTGCCATCTGACAGGTATGAATCCGGGGGAAGACACGGCATAGAAAGAGTAGATGAGTTCCACAGAATTGAGATTGTATACATAGGCACTAAAGAGCAGTTGCTTGAGTTAAGGGAAAAACTCATAGAGAGATACAAGCATGTTTTTAATAACATACTCGAACTCGAATGGAGAATGGCACAGGTAACGCCCTTCTACATGCAGCAGGCAGGCATTGCAGGTCACGAAGAAGAACTTTCAAAGGGGACAATAGATTTCGAGGCATGGCTTCCTTATAGGGGAGACAGGAGTAAAGAATGGCTGGAATTCCAGAATATATCCATAGTCGGGGATAAATACACGAGGGCGTTCAACATAAAAGGGCAGCGCAGCCAGTTATGGTCGGGATGCAGCGGCGTTGGGCTTGAGAGGTGGGTGGTGGCATTTCTCTCTCAGAAGGGCATAGACCCTGAGAAATGGCCCCCTGGCTTCAAAAAATACCTGCCGCAACTGCCCCCCATGCCGGAGTTTTTGTGAAAGGATTATATATGAGAATGCATTTTACCAGCAAATGCTTATCCTCTTGAATGAGTGTCTGATATAAACATGATATGGATAATAGTTGGTATAGTTGTAACAATTTTACTTATAGGTGCTTCTGCATTTTTCTCTGGCGCCGAAATGGCTTTTGTTTCAATAAGCAGGGCTACAATAAGGGAAAAGGCGAATAAAGGGGACAAGAGGGCGAAGATTCTTGACAGACTGCTGAAAAATCCTGAAAATGTGGTTAGTGCAATAGTGGTAGGAAACAACATTGTCAATATATTTGCATCTGTCCTGGCAGGCTCTATTGCCACAAAAATTTTTGGAAATCTGGGAATAGGCATAGCCACTGCAATAATGACGTTGCTGCTGGTCATATTCGGGGAGGTCACTCCGAAGGCTTTTGGGATAAATAATGAGGGGATGGCTCTCAAGATAGCAAGACCCCTGCAGGTGATAACAAAGATTTTTTACCCCATATCTGTGTTCCTCACTTTCGTATCAAATGGTATAATAGGGATGGCAGGCGGAGAAAGAAAGAAAAAGACTGCTGTGACAGAGGAGGAGATAAGGGCTATGCTTGAACTCGGTGAGGAGGATGGGACAATAAAAATGGATGAAAAGGAAATGGTTAACGAAATTCTTGATTTTGACGACACCAAAGTGTGGGAGGTAAAGGTGCCGCGTGAGCAGATTGTCTCTCTCAACGAGAATGATACAGTTGCCGACCTCATAAAAAAATCGCTGGAAACAGGCTATTCTCGCTTTCCGGTTTACAGAGACAACATAGATGATATAGTCGGCATGGTGCATGTGAAGGATGCGCTCTCCATCGAGGATAAGAGCACTCCACTAACAGAAATATTGAGAGACATACTGAAGATAAGGGCAGGCATGAAGGCAGACGACGTTCTCAGAGAAATGCAACGCAGAAAGACCCACATTGCCATACTTCAGGGAGAGGACGGAAGCACGTTGGGACTTGTGACCCTTGAGGATTTGATAGAGGAGGTATTTGGCGAGATATCTGACGAGCATGACAAGGTGAATGCATGAAGATTGCAGCCCTGCTGTCCGGCGGGAAGGATTCTTTATATGCGTCGTACATTGCGATGCAGTATGGCTGGGAAATAACCCACGCTGTCACAATAAAACCTGAGAAGTTATCGTGGATGTATCATACTGAAAACATAGATTTTGTTGAGCCAATTGCCGAGAGCATGGGTATCCCCCTCATAGAAAGACATACCGTCGCTGAAAAGGAAGACGAACTGGAAGACCTTAAAATTGCACTTGAAGGCATGGACATTGACGGTGTCATAAGCGGGGCGATAGCGAGCGAGTATCAGAGAACGAGAATAGAAAAAATATGCCATGAACTGGGAATAAAATCATTCACACCTCTGTGGCATAAAAACGGTGAACTTTTACTCAGGGAAATGGTGGGCGCAGGATTTGAAATAGCCATTGTGGCGGTGGCGGCGGAGGGGCTGGGAGAGGAATGGCTCGGAAGAATAATCGACAGCAAATGCATCGACGAACTTTCCAGGTTGAATAAAAAATACAGAGTGAACATATCGGGGGAGGGTGGAGAATATGAAACATTCGTTCTTGACTGCCCACTTTATGCAAAAAAACTGATTGTGGAAAAAGCAGAAAAAGAATGGGAAAGGGGAAGGGGAACTCTGGGCATAAAGAAAGTCAGAATGGAAGATAAATAAAGGAACGAGCAGAGGTAAAAAGTTTAACGTTGTAACAATTTATTTGTTAGATAAGGAGCAAAAAAGGTCGTTATCAAAACAAGGCACCAGATTCTTCCTTTTAATATATTGTAATCTGCAAAAAGTTTTTCCCATGAGTTCCCGAATGCATAATGTCCTGCAATGAACTCAAATGCCATGGTGGAGATAAGCCATATCGCTCCCATCAATAATGCTTCGGAATTACTCAACTCCAGATTTGCAAATCGCAGCACCAAATAGGTCACTATAAGAATGAGTGTAACAAAAATTATTGTGCTTATTTGATGAGCAGCTAAATCGCCTACTATGGGCTTGTACACGTTATTCCTTATTCCAGCATTGATTATGGCGAGAATCATGAAAATAAACCATGCTCCGATTGTTACGATAAAAAATTTTGAATTCATGGGTAAACGAATGGAATACAGATATAAAATAATATTTGTGCTCGCCAGATGAATCACTTCGATATTTTATCCAGACAAAAAGATGCGAAAAATGCGGGTGCCGGGATTTGAACCCGAGTAATAGCCTTTTTGCGCCCTTTCTTTGAAAGGGTTCATGGCAAGGCTATGTGATACCAGACTACACTACACCCGCTTGTATGTGCATTTATTTTTCATCCAAATACTTTGTTACTTTATAAAAATTTGTTATGCGATGGATGACAAATGCCAGAAAACTTTTTATATTATATTGCTTATTCCCCCTCGGGAATGGGGTAAAAAATGAAATTTCTCCTTTTCATTTTTTTGCCTCCCAGCCTCCCCCATTCCCGAAAATTTTTAATTCTGAGACAGAGTCGGGCAATTGAAAGGAAAATATTATTAAGAAAAATGGCATACCTATTCTGAAGCCCCGGTAGTGTAGCGGTCATCATGCGAGCCTGTCGGGAACCCTTCTGTAAAACTTTCGGAAGGTTTCGGAGAAAGCTCGCGACCCGAGTTCAAATCTCGGCCGGGGCGCTTTTTTTCTATGGCAATTATTTGAATTTGCAAAATATTCTCATATTGGGGGCAAGATGGGATATGAAAGAAGCATATCCAATGATTCAGTGCAGGCAACAAACGCTCACGTTATATATGCAATAGACAAGCCCATGACAAGTGCAGGAGCTCTCGCAGGCGGAGAAGTTCTTATCTC
>VBQP01000059.1 GCA_008297795.1 Thermoplasmata archaeon
TTTCACCGCAAATTCTGGCAATTTTCGGTGATTTTATACGGCGATACGAGGATAAAAGCCTTAATCTGAGGTGGTAAAATAGCATAAAACTGCAAATGGCAAATTATGCCATAGCAGTTTTGTTAGTGTGAAAAAGGCCAAATGGCAAAGTTAAGTTGCAATATCAGTTTGTGCTCTGCAATGTGCCCCAGAATCATTGCCCTGCCGCCTATCATGGTGTTGTCTCCTATCTCGATAAGGCATGGATCAAGCCATTCCTCGCCTGAAAGAAAAACGTTTTTGCCTATCTTGCATCCTATGAGGGAGAGATAGAATGATTTTATCGGCGGGATAACGAAGAGATTTATGAGTTTATATGTTGGATAGTACAGGGCGAAATATGCCGTGAATTTGAAAGCCATTTTGTCATCCAGTGTTTTCCTGTATGTGCCTTCCTTGTATTTGAGATTGAAGACGTTTATGAAAAATGCGGAGGAGAAAATAAGGGAGAAAATAAGTAGAAGATATCCCAGCACAACAAAAAGTGAAAGCAGAAGCAGATGCATGATATTCCCGAAATCAATAAATCTGAAAAGTATGTAGGAAAGAAGGATGAGGGGGAATGCCCCGACTGCATATGCAAGTATTGTTATAACCAGAAGAAGCATTGCCCTGAATGCTCCAACAACTCCTCCTATTTTCCTTTCCTCTCCTGTGTATTTTAGAATGGTAATTGAATGGTCAAATAATTATTTTATGATTTCCACAATTCCTTCCTCTTTGCTTCAAGCATGTTGTTCTTCCTGCCGTTGAACTCTGCAAATGTTTTTATCCTTTCCCCGTACATCTCGTAAAGAATGGGCATTCTTTCCCTGTATTTCAAATCCCTGAGAAGATGGTGGTCAAGGATTAGTTCACATTCGGTATTCTTCATTATGTCAAGAAGGTTGTTTTCAGCCTTTTTCAGATTATCCATTGAAAATTTCCAGCCCAGAAAATAAGAGGGGGGCCCATCCATTATTACCACGTCGGGATTTTGCTTTATTATGTAATCTGAAGCGTTTTCATCAACAGGTCCCTGGACATCAGATGCAAAAAGAATCTTTTCGTCGCTCTCGACACTCACCATTATGACATACCCGAGCTTCGTTCCTCTGGGTCCATGAGGAAACGGCGGTGAAAACTTTATTTTTGTTTTGCCTTCCTCATGCTCCGTATCATCGCAGTAAACAATATCGCTTTTATTTCCAAATTTCTCGGCAAATACTTCTCCCCTCTCCCTCTGACTTTTGTTTATATTCCTGTCTATTCTCTTTGCAAAGACCCTCTTTCCAGCATAAAACTCGGCATTCGGGGAGTAGTGGTCGTAGTGGTAATGCGTTATAACAAAAAAATCGCACGTTGATGAAATACTTTCTATCTCCTTCCATGTTTTTTCAAGTGCCTCCACTTCTTTTGGATGGGGGGGCAGCCCATAACGTGAGGGACCGAGTGCAGCAGATGCATCGATGAAAATGCGAGCATCACCTGTCTCAACAACGGTTGCCATGGAGCGTACGCCCATAGAATCAGACGAAACAAGTTTTACATTCATTTTTCCAGATATAAATCGCCAATATAGCAATCGTTCAATTCAGGGAAACTATGGCGGGCATAACAATGGAGAACAGCCCAGAATCCAGCCTCTTCGGCAGATATTTTTCCATCATCGTTGCTGTCTGCTGTATTCCCCATCCTGTCCTCTATGCCTTCGAGGGCTGCCACCATGAAAATTGTCAGAAGACCGCCGTTGTCAGTTGCCTTAGCTCTTGTTATTGTTGTCGAGGAAGTTATAAGAACCCGTCCTTCTTCTTCCATTTTATTTCCGGAGCCAAAGTGTGCAAAGACGCTTTCGAGGTCATCCGGTCCGCCAAATTCGCCCGAGAAGCAGGTATCGACAACAGATAATATGTTCACGGAATTCGAATCTGCAAAGAAATCTGCGACGTCTCCATCATACAAATTCCCGTCCCACAGTTCTATCTTCCCGTCTATTATTTCCCTGTCATCATCACCATTTAGTTCAAGCCCCCCATGCCCTGAAGCCCAGAAAACTATCTTTGAGCCGGCATCTGTATGCTGCGATACCCATTTCATTGCATTGAGCACATTGTCCCTTGTTGCGCACCCATTTGAGAGATATATTATATTCTGACGCGGGAAGCCGTAACGGCGGGAGAGCATATCAAAAACCATTGCGCCGTCCTTCCATGATGCGACCTCATCTCCCGGCGGGTCAACGGTGATTATGAATCCCCACCTGCTGTCGTTCTGATTCACATAGTCTATCGAAAAATTTCTTTCTATTCTGCCATATATTGTTCCATTGATGTCCTTCAGGTAAAATTCAGCAGTATGGTTTCCGTAACTTGAAAATCTGTAGGGCCATTTGAAGGTATGAACTTCTTCTGGAGAAATTTCAGCCTCATTGCCCAGCAGGGGAGGAAGCCCTACCTGGAGCGATTCTTCATAGGAGGTCGGAAGATATTCGTGGTCTGTGTCAAAAGGGGAAAGGAGTTTGCCATCCACTTTGCAATATGCTTTGCCGTCGAACGCATTCATATTTCTGGTGTAAACACCATAGCAAAGGAAAATCTGGTCGCCTATACCTGCCTTTTCCTTACCTTCGCCAACCTTTGAGTAATGTATGCCGACTTCCGGAATACCGCCTGAGCCAATGTCAGATATGTTGACCTCTGGTTCATATATTTCAGCCCAGAAAGTTCTTGCAATGAGTTGCTCCGAGCCACTGCTTTTTTCCAGGCAGCCTGACAGAGGGTTTATCAGAAGAATGAGTACCGCTGCCATCACTGGCAGGAAATTTTTCATTGCCCAATAAGCAAAGATTGACTAATAAATTTAACGGAAAGCGGGCAAAATTCCACAATGTTTATATTTCAGCAGAAAGTCTATTTGGTATATACATGAATTGCCAGTTATTAGCATATCTGTTGCCCATTCTGATGGCAGGATCAATAGCCCTTGCTCTCATGATATACACTGCAACCCGCAGACACAAATCCGAATTGATGAAAACCTTTGTTTTCATAATGGCATCTCTTTCGATATGGTCTTTTGGTTACGTTCTCGAATTATGGTCAAATGACATTTCCATTTCAATTCTGCTTGCAAAAATAGAGTACATAGGAATTATGACACTGCCTGTCGGATGGCTGGCATTCGCCTTTCAGTACAGCGGGATAAAAAAGGCTGTGACCAGGCGCAATATGGCAATTCTGTCAGCAGTGCCTTTCATAAATTTGATAATATGCTGGACAAATTACCACCATCTGTTTTACAAAAGCGTCGAGATGGGAACAGGAGTGATATCGCCTTTGGTGCCTGTTTACGGTCCTGCGTTCTGGATAAACATTCTTTACTCATATTCTCTCATATTTGCAGGGATATATCTGTTTTTGAAAAAAGCGATAGAACTCGGCAGGAAATATACAAAGCAGGGCATTATTCTTGCTGCAGGAGTGATGATTCCCATAATTGGAAATGTAATATATCTCTCCGGAGTCAGCCCTCTTCCGCCAGGATATGATATTACCCCTCTGCTTTTTGTTTTCACAGGTATCATCCTGTTATGGCTGATTTTCTTCTTCGGTTTTCTTGACATAATCCCCATAGCATACCGTACCATATTTGAAAACATAAGCGATGCTGTGATAGTCACAGACGACAGCGGGAAAATCGTGACCTTCAACGACGCAGGTAGAAGATTCATCTCCCCCAGGAAGAGAGGGGCAAGCATGGAGGGAATACTGCCGCCTGAAATTCTTGAAAGGGAAAAATTCAGCGGGAAAGCAGAGGTCAGGAGAAGGGGGAAATATTATGACGTTCTCGTGTCCCCCATATATGATGGTAGCAATAATTTTGTGGGAAAGGCTGTGATTCTCAGGGATATAACGGAACGCAAAAAATCAGAGGAGCAGATAAATCAACTGAATGAAACTCTCCGCATCATAAATAAGATAATGCGCCATGATATATTGAATGATTTGCAGATTGCGAGAAGCTCCCTTGAACTTTATCTTGAGGAAAAAGATAGAAAATTTCTGGATACGGTGTTCAGCCGCATGGACAAAAGCATAAAACTCATAGAAAAAATGCGCCAACTGGAGATGCTTCTCTCATCCGGAAAAGAGTTGAGAGAGTATGACATGAAAGAGGTGATAAACAGTGTAATGGAAAATTATGAGCTGGAATTCAAAATAAAGGGCAACTGCACCATTAAAGCAGATGAGGCAATACATTCTGTAATTGACAATATTGTCAGAAATGCAGTTGTTCACAGCGGTACCGACAGAATGGACATAGAAATGAAGAGCAGTGAAGATGAATGCGAGATAAGGATTGCCGATTATGGAAAGGGCATACCTGACGAGATAAAGGAAAAAATATTCGATGAGCGTTTCAAGCACGGGGATATGGGAGGAAGCGGACTGGGACTTTACATAGTCCGAAAAACAATAGAAAGGTACGGAGGAAGCATTCATGTCGAAAATAATGAGCCAAATGGAACCGTCTTTGTTATAAAATTGAGGAATAAATTATAAGGGGGTGTATGTCAAAAATTCATAAATAAAATTTGCCGATAGTTTTTTATATGTATATAAAATTATATTTATAATAACCAATGGTGAGGTAGAAGTGAGGGGAGAAGAGGAAAAAAAGGAAAAGATGCTTTCCGCCATAATTGAGAATGCGAGAGAGGCAGTTGTTAGTGTTGATGCAGATGGAAAAATAATTTATGCAAATAAGGCGACGGAAGAATTATTCGGATGGAAAATTGAGGAGTTGGTGGGAAAGCCCATGAGCATACTGGCAGTTGATGCAGAAGAGCAGAAGAAACAGTTCATGGAAGCGTTGAAAAAGGGAGGGACAAGATTTGAAACCGTGAGAAAGGCAAGGGATGGAAGTATAATACCTGTTATGATGACGGTCGTGCCGTTCAAAGATGAAAATGGCAACCTGATTTTTTCGTCGGGAATAATGGTTGATATACGTGAGCAGAAGAAATATGAATCGAAGATAGAGCATT
>VBQP01000060.1 GCA_008297795.1 Thermoplasmata archaeon
GTTTTACGTTTAAACATTTCTCTGAGGGAGACACATACAGGAAAAGCAATCTGACGGTAATCGTAGAAGTCCTGCGAAACCACTACAAGCCGATTGAAGGGGCTACTGTAACCATATATGGCTATGGTGGTATCGATACAAACAAAACAGGGAAAAATGGGCTTGCAACCATTAAACTACAAATTGACCCGTCCTGGCACGGAGACACTCCTCAGGGATATCTTTCAATGACCGTTACAAAAGGCGGCTACGACGCCGAGGTATTGCCCAAGGCAATAGGGATTTTTTATGAATGATAGCATGCTATCAACCTCACAGCCAGATATATTATTAGCAATACAACCATAACAATAAGAAAGACTTTTCCGCAAATTAAAAGGTAAGGACACTCTCTTAATTGCTCAACACATCAGTAACTGGCAAAATATTAAATATCTGGGCTGTTAGCGGATTAATGGAATTCAAGCCGCCTTTCGGCATATTCTTTCTGCTAATAGCACTGCCATTGTTAGTGATGATGGTCGCATTCCTCTTTGTAGGAATGATAAACCAGGCATTCCAGCAACTCGGCATTCCTCCGCCGATTGCTGTCCTCCTTCTTTTTGCCGTTTTATTTGGAAGTTTTATCAACATTCCTGTTTATGAGATAAAAGGCATGAAGGATTACTACACACATGATGCATTTCTTCGTGAAGAAATAAGGATGTTCTCAGAGGGAAAAACAACGGTGAGCATGAATCTGGGCGGGGCAGTCATACCACTCATAATATCCATTTTTGCAATTTTGAAAATGAACGGTGCATATCTGCCCCTCATATTTTCCACTGTACTGGTCGCACTTGTATGCTACAGAATAGCAAAACCTGTTAAGGGTGTTGGGATAGCAGTGCCTGCATTCATTCCCCCTGTAATCGCATCTCTTACAGCGCTGGTGGTTGCACCTCACAATGCGGTTTCAGTCGCTTTTGTTTCAGGAGTTCTCGGAGTTCTCATAGGCGCTGATCTGATGAATATACGGAAGGTGGAAAAAGCAGGTGTGCCAATGATATCGATAGGGGGGGCTGGCACATTTGACGGCATATTTTTGACAGGCGTGCTGGCGGTAATGCTGGTAGCGATAACATGAATGGAATAAAACTCAATCCGAGATTGCAGCAAATTATAAGGGAAGAAGGACTTGAGGAGTTGACATCGCCCCAGTTGAAAGCAATTCCAGAAATACTGAAAGGTAATAACTGCCTTCTTATAGCACCGACAGGCATGGGAAAGACAGAGGCGGCGCTGCTGCCCATTTTCAATATGTTTCTCAATAGAGGAAAAGCAGAAGGCACAAGCATAATATACATAACTCCTCTCCGCGCCCTCAACCGCGACATGCTTCGCCGCACCCTTTCATGGGGAAAGAAACTGGACATAGACATTGCTGTCCGCCATGGAGACACCACAAAGAAGGAGAGAAGGAAGCAGTCACTACACCCGCCCGACATGCTTATAACAACGCCCGAAACATTGCAGATACTTTTTACAGGAAAAAATCTGAGAGAGAGTTTGAAGGACGTGAAATGGGTGGTGGTGGACGAAATCCATGAACTGGCGGGGGAGGAGAGGGGGGCACAACTTGCAGTTGCCCTTGAAAGGTTGAAAGAAATTGCAGGGAATTTCCAGAGAGTTGGGCTTTCTGCGACTGTTGGCACGCCTGCAGATATTGCAAAATTCTTTGGAGGGGGAGAGGAGGTGGAGATAATAGAGGAAAATGTGGGCAAGGAGATGGAGATAGAGGTGAAATTCGTTGATATTACAGAGGATGGCAGAAAAATAGCGGCAGAACTTGGATGCGACGCCGTGTCTGGTTCTGTTGTAAAGGTCGCTGGCGAGATGATTGAAAGCCATGAATCTGTTCTTCTTTTTGTGAACACGAGAGATACCGCCGAACTGCTTGCTGCCCATCTTCATGAAATGGGCCTGCCGATAGAGATACACCACGGCTCTCTTTCGAGAGAGGCGAGAATAGAGGCAGAGGAAAAATTCAAGGAAGGAAAGGTCAAAGCACTCATATGCACCTCTTCACTGGAACTTGGAATAGATGTGGGCAGTACTGATTTCGTGATTCAATACAACTCCCCGCGCCAGGTTACGAGAATAGTGCAGCGTGTGGGAAGGAGCGGGCATTATGCAGGAGGGGTGGCAAGAGGGGTCATACTTGCAACAAATACAGAGGATTTTGCAGAGAGCATGGTTATCGCGAGAAGGGCTGTGAACGGCGAACTTGAAAAGACAAGGATAAGAGATAGCCCGCTTGCGGTACTTGCAAATCAGATACTTGCCATTGCGATGGAATACGGGAAAATAGAGGGTGAGAGAGTTTACGGAATGATAAAGAGAGCATATCCATTCAGAAATCTGGATATGGACACTTTCAGGGAAGTGCTGAGCCAGCTCGAAGGGCAGAGGGTGATATGGTCTGATGGCATTACTATCGGCAGAAAAAGGAAGACCAGAGACTACTTTTTTGAGAACATATCCATGATACCTGATGAGAAAAGCGTTGATGTTTACGACATATCCTCAAACAGGAAAATAGGCAAACTGGATGAAAGTTTTGTCATAGACTACTGCACGCCGGGAGCAAAATTTATCATGAAGGGCAGGGCATGGGAAGTGGTCAAAAACGAGGAAAAACTGGTAGTATCCCCGGCAAGGAAAACATACATGGTTCCGGACTGGGCAGGGGAAGAGATTCCCGTCCCATTCGAGGTGGCGCAGGAGGTGGGGAGGGCGAGGCGGCTGGCGGCTGAAGGAAATGCAGGCAACGAAATAATCGAAAGAGAGGTGAAGGAGCAGATTGAAAAGGGTTTTGTCATGCCCACAGACAAACTAATAACAATAGAATGGGGAGACGGAACGGTTTACATAAATACGCATTTTGGCTCAATGACAAACGAAGCCGTCGGGCGACTGATTGCTGCCCTTCTTGCTCAGCGGCTTGGGGAGAGCATTGCAGTTGACAGCGATGCATACCGCATATATCTCAGAAGTTCACATCCGCTGAATCTGGAGATGGTGAAGGAGGTCATGCTCTCAACAAATCCCGATGCAATAGAAGATATTATGAGAGTCGTGCTGAAAAACAGCACATTCATAAAATGGGAGATGGTGAAAGTTGCGAGAAAATTTGGTGTGCTCAGTAAGGATGTTGACAGCAAAAAACTTTCCCTGGAGAGGATAATGGAGGTTTTCGAAGGGCTGCCTCTTGTGAGGGAGGTCGTGGAAAGGGTCATATGGGAGAAAATGGACATGGAGCATGCAAAACATGTTCTCAAAAAAATTCAGGATGGGAGCATAGCAATAAAAATTCAGGGTTTGTCTCCTTTTTCGCTTCAGGGAGAGAAAATAAAGGGTGAGATTTTCCGCCCTGCTGGATTTGACCCTGCAATACTTTCATCCCTCAAAAAAAGGTTGATGGAGACGCGCATCACTTTAAAATGCATGAACTGCTCATATGAGTGGAATACCACTGTGGAAAGGGCAGAGGCGTCATGCCCCAGATGCAGGGGAAGAATGGTCGCTGTTTCCAAGGGAGAGAAAATAAAGGGGAGAAAGGTGTCTGTTAAAAGCGCATCTCTCGTTGCCTCCTACGGAAAAAGGGCAATTGTTGTAATGGCAGGTTATGGCATAGGGCCTGATACTGCTGCAAGAATTCTGGGAACACAGAAGGAAGGGGATGAACTTCTCAAGGAGATACTCAAGGCAGAGATAAACTATTCCCGCACACGTCAATTCTGGGATTAACGGTTATAAACCTGTTTTGTTTAACATATGCATGCAGTCAAAGGAAGGGAATCTTATCGCAGCAAAGTTTGTCGAGGGCCAGGCAATAAAAAATATTGAGAAACTGGCAGAGAAACATGGAATTCAATCGGCGGTGATTGTTTCGGGAATAGGTATGCTGAAAGATGCAGTTATTGGCTACTTCAACGGAAAGGAATATGTCAGGGAAAAATTGAAAGAGCCAGCAGAACTTGTATCGATGCAGGGCAACATAGGCAGAGATGCAGAAGGCAACGTCATATGCCACATCCATGTTGCGCTCGCAACTTCCAGCCATAGCCTTGTCGGAGGGCATCTGCTGGGAGGGGAGGTCAATGTTGTGAATGAAATATTCATTCAGCGTCTTGAGAACATAAAGATACTAAGGAAAAAGAATGCGGACGGACTTATGGAAATGCACATTGAATGATTACTCGTCCATCACAAAGATTGCCGCAGCAACTACCGTCGTCCATCTGCCGTGCTTATCGCCCCTTGCAGACTTCGTTATGTTTCTGGAACGGACAATGCGCCCGCTCATACGGTATTCCTGCTTTCTCTCGTCCCATGCCTTCTCGGGGTCAAATTCAAGGCCCAGGGTGGTGGCAAGCATCGTGGCAGCAAGGTCTTCAGCATAATCCCCTGCCTTTTTTGCCGTCTCGCCATAACTGTGGTATTCTGACAGATAACCGTAAAGATTCCTGTCCTTTGGAAGGGCAAGGCCTATCGAGGCAGCAACAAGACGGTTGGGCTCATTTGTCGAATTTTTAGCCATTACGCAGAAAGTTATGCCCCCTGGCTTTATGTATTTCTTTCCCTCGCTGGCAGATATTATCTTGCAGTTTGGAGGAGCAATGCTTGAAACCTCCACAAGATTGCATGAGGCTATACCTGCATCTCTCAATGCAAGTTCGAATGACTGCAACTTATCCTTATGCCTTCCCACTCCTTTAGTAAGAAACAGCTTCTTTGGTATCATAAGGGAGTATTGCATTTTGGATAATAAAACTTATTGCAATTAAAGGCATCTGTCAAGGAGTTCAACAATGTCAATCACATTTCCGTATTTTTTGAGTTGATGATAGCAGTGGGGCGATGCTGTGACAATCGTTGCATTCTTTTCTCTCGCTTCCTCAACAATCCTTTCAGCCATCTTTCCTGCCATATCAGGGAAAGCGGCGCTGAACGCAAGGTCGCCGCCGCAGCACTGCGCCAGTTCTTCATGCTGTTCGAATTCCACAAAGCCACCCATCATTTCAAGCAGTTTTCTCGGCGCTTCGTATATGCCAAGTTTTCTTCCAAGCACTGATGAATCATGATAAATCAGTTTCATATCTGCATCTTTGAGAGTCAAATCCATTCCTGCCAGAAATTGTGATATATGCATTATTTCAAATTTTTTGTTTAGCGGAAGGAACGACTGCATGCAACTCGGGCATGAAAAAACAATTTTTTTAATGCCCTTTTCCTCCAGCTCCTTTTCTATCTTCCCCAACTGTTCATTTTCCCTTCCTATCATCTCAACAGGATTACCGCAGCATGTGCCATCTATCAATTCAACATTCATCCCTATTTTTCCGAAAATGGAAAGCGCTGCCTTCTTCAATCCCTCTTCCTTATAATTTTCCATGCATCCTGCAAAATATGCAATTTCAGTATTTTCCGCTTCCACTCCCCTTTGCTCATTCTTTCTGCTTTCACTTTCCAT
>VBQP01000007.1 GCA_008297795.1 Thermoplasmata archaeon
TTCTTTTCGTAATGGGCAAGAATTTCTTCCATTGTTTTTCCCTGTTCATGCCCCTCACCACCTCCCAAAACCAAAAGCAATGCCTCTCCTCTCCATCTATTAAATGGAAAAAGAAAGAATATTTAAATTTATGCGATTTTGGCACTCGGGATGCACCGAGGCATTTTGAAAATATTTAATAAAAACCTATATAAAAGAAAAGATATTTACTTTCCTAAATGGAAAACAGAAGATTACTCCAGCTGCTAGTCGTCACTGCCGCCATTTTTTTAGTTTTGCCAAGTTATGCTTCGGCAGATGGGACATGGTTCTGGCTTCACGATGAGAATGCATCTGGCAGTTCCACAGCACTGCTGATGGACACTTCAAACCCTGTAAGTTCACTGGATTCGAAACAGGATTTGAATGTTGGTCCTGCAACATGGTACAGCCCTCCGTTTAAATCGGATCAGAAAATTTATGGAGATGTGAGCGTATCTCTTTTTATAGAGGCGTATTTTCTGAGGACAGACATACTCCCGCTTCAGGTGAGGGTGGTGAGAGTATTCCTTCTTGATGTTTCTCCATCAGGTGTGGAGGATGAGATAGCATCAACTTCTGCAACTCCCATGTTCTTCATATCAAACGAAACGGTAAAGGCGAAAACATTTTTGCTTAAAAATATAGACTATACCATTCCTGCATCCCATTCTATAGGAATAAGGGTTGAAAAGACAATTGACCTGCTGACATATTTTCCGTTCAGCATTCTATCACCTTTCTTCTCAACAAATGTCCTTTACGATTCAACCACACATCCATCTTCTGTAAAGGTTCCGTTCAATACAACTCAGGGAGGGGTAGAACTTGATTGCTACCCCCAGGAGCGTTCGGTGAAAGCAGGTAATGAGGCAACATATGAAATAGCTGTGTGGAACAAGGGAAATCAGAAGGATACAATCACTCTTTCGACTGACTATTCTGGAGACTGGAACGTTGAAATAGACCCCGAAACTGTGGTGGTGGATCCAAACTATCTCAACTACTCAGATGTGAAGATCACACCGCCTGTAAATGCGCAGCCGGGTTCTTTCCTGAATATCACAATAAAAGCAGAAGGTTCTGGAGGCACAGATTCCATATGGCTTAATACAACTGTTGCAGAACCCACTTACGGTGTAAAGATAATCTCTCCCGAGAACAAAGAGGGCAGGCCAGGAGATACAGTCTCCTACACCTTCACAGTAAAAAACACCGGTGATTTGAAGGACAGTTATTCCTTATCAGTTGAATCAGAATGGACAGCATCTCTTGACAAACAGCATATAACTCTTCTGGCGGGGGAAAGTGCAGATGTGACAGCATCTGTTGAAATACCTCTAAATGCTCAGAACGGGAGCACAGACCGTCTCACCTTCAAAGTGCAGTCACAGAATTCTTCAAAAAGCAGTTCCGCGTCTGTAACAACAACAGCAGTCTTTACAGGCGGTGGTGGAGGGGGAGGGGGTGGAGGGGGCGGCATATCTCGCACAGTTCTCTTCATACTTTTCGTAATAGGCGTTATAGCCCTTCTCATTGCTGCGATATTGCTCACCGAATATGCCAAAAAATATGTTGTCCTCGGTTGCGAGGAGCGCATGAAGGAAGTCCCGCCAGGATATTCCGCGGATTACAAAATAACCATAAAGAATCCTCTCGAAAAGATCAAAGGAGGCAAAAACCGCCTCAATTACAAACTTGCTGTGGGTGGTGAAATACCTGAAAAATGGAATGCAGAACTCGATAAGGATGTTGTAACCCTTGACGGCGGAGAGAAAGCAGAGATAAACCTTCATGTCGAGGTTCCGAAGGAAGCATCAATGGACGAGTGGGCATCCATAGATGTTATCGCCAAGCCAGTGGGCAAGAGAAGCAAGGGAGAAAAAATAAATGTCGCCACGCTTTTGAGGGAGCCGCGCGTCTCTCTCGAAATTGAGAGCGTCGAGCATGAACCGAAGAAATTCAAGGAAGGGGAAAAGGTCATCTCAAAAATAACAATAACAAATAAAGGAGAGGCGCCTGCATCAGATGCACAGGTCATATTGTATGTGAACGGCAAGGAGAAGAACAGAGTCGGAGGGCTGGCGGTGCCTGTGGGCAGCCATGTTGAAGTTGATATTCCATGGGTTGCAGAGCCAGGAGAGAACAGGGTAACTGTCAAGGTGGCAATGGGAAAAGAGGCAGGCATAGAAAGGACATGAAATGCTGTTGACCAAATGAAATGTGCTAAAGAAAAGATTTTGTTATGTTTACATTTTTTACAAGCGCATGCGGAGTGAATACGGGAACTTCCACCTCCCACCAGTATATCTGCCTTATATCGTTTGAGAGCATCTCAACATTTTTCAATATGCGGGGCATGCTGTCGCTTACCCTTATTCCTTCAACAGGATGGCTTATATCTCCGTTCTCTATCAAAAATGCTCCGTCCCTGGCAATTGTGGAGAAATCTCCTTCCATGTAATTCTGGAATCTTGTGTACCACACATTTGTTATGTAAAGGCCTTTCTTCACTCCCTCAATCATCTCTTCAAGAGAGATATCCCCGGGTTTGACAACTTCATTCCACGGAGATGGGGAGATGATGCCTGCATTGCCTGTTGTTCTTGTTCCGTGCTTGTGTGCTGTGGAAGTATTGTGAAGATAAGATTCGAGTTTTCCCTTATGTATTATCGGTGTTTCTCCCGTTGCAATTCCCTCGTCATCAAATTTTCTTGATGCAATTCCCTCCGGGTTTATTCCGCTATCTGTCACACTCAACTTTTCGCTGCCTATTTCCTTCCCTATTTTCCCGGAAAGGAAAGACATGCCGCTGTCAACATAGAAGGCAGAGGCAAAATCCGCCATATATGATATGAGGTTGGCAAAGGAAAGATGGGAAAATATGACATCGTATTTTCCCCTCTCTATTTTTTTTGGATGAGATGATGCCATAGCCGCTATCTTCCCTGCCTCATTCCCTGCATCTTTTTTAAGCGAGGGGAATGTTCTTGCGCATCTAACTGAATGCCCGGATGCTTTTTCTGACGAGAATGCCCTCACAGAAAGGGAGAGCCAGCTGTTTCTGTCACCCTCATTCATACCGCGTGAAGTAGCCAGTTCTATTTCCTCCTTCCCTGCATATATTATCCCTGCAACTTCTTCTGATTGTTTTATTGCATCGTCGATTGTTCTGTTCGCAAGTGAGAGCAATTTTTTCTCATCGTCCACCCTCTCGTCATACATTTTTTTATCCACATACTCTCCATCATTTTCTCCTATTCCGTAATAATGCTCCTTATCTGCAAGAATTTCCACAATGCCCTTTCCGTCTTTTATTGCCTTCCTGATTTTTTCCCTGTCAGGATTTTCTATTTCGAGAGTCAGAACTTTCTTCCCCTTTGCCATGAATATTTCAAGAGTTGTGCTCTCCCATTCCTTCACTATGCTTATCTCGCTTCTGTGGAACTTCACCTGCTTCTCTTTCCTTCTCACAATTTTTGCAATCGAATCGTCCATTCCTGCTTTCTCAGCCATCTCAACGGCATATTGAATCATCATCTCACCCTCACGTTTCTGAGCCGTACAGCCCCCCCTCCTGTAAAAACAGGCACTCCCTGCATTGGTTCCCCCTTGCCGCAGGTTGCGGGATAAAATTCCAGTTCCTTTCCAACTGCATCAACTGAACTGTAAAAGGAAGGCGTTGTTATCTCGAGTGCAGGATGCCTGACCACATGGCGCAACTCTCCTTTTTCTATGTAATACGCCTCCTCTCCCACATACTTCTGGTTGTATCTCCTGTCATCTATGTTCCACTCCATAAAAGTTGCCATATAAACCCCTCTTTCGACCCCCTCTATCAGTTCCTCCAGAGAGAAATCCCCGGGCTGGATATATGTATTTGCCATCCTCACTATGGGCTCCCTGTCATAAGCGGAGGCGCGGGCAGCCGCATTGCTATTCCTTCCAAAATGAAATGCGGTTTCCCTGTTATGCAGGAATTCATTTATCACTCCGTTCTTTATCAGGTATCTTTTACCTGCTTTTACCCCTTCATCATCATATTTGTAATATCCGTAACTGTTCGGGATTGTGGGGTCGTCAACGACAGATATGCATTCACTCCCTATTGCGTTTCCAAGCATGCTCTCATTTATGAAAGATTTGCCCGCCTGCGCCGCCTCCCGCCCCATAATGCGGTCTGCTTCAAAAGGATGACCACATGATTCATGGGCAATAAGACCTGTGATATACGGTCCTATAACGACATCGAGAGTGCCCTCAGGTGGCTTTTTTCCTTCGGTGAGAAGTTTTTTCAGAAATTTTATATCTTCCGATAGTTTCTCCCCTGCTTTCCATTTGCTCACAAATTCCCATCCGCCTGCATTGCCAAACTCGCGGTTCATCTGCTCTGTTTTTCCGCCTTCGCCCACTGTTATGAGATAATAAAGCGAGTGGCGTGGTACAACTGAATGGATATGGGCACCATCTGTATTTGCATAATACTTTTCTGTTCTTTCTCCTCCATAAAAGAAAACCCTTGATAATGTTCCATCTTTTGCAGTATCATCGAGCGAGCGCAGATAATCTATTATATCTTCCATGCCGGGCGTTTTTTCTTTCTCCTTCACTTCCCACCTGTCTTCCCATGCTTTTTCATCACTCAGCCCTATCCTACCCTTCCTTCTCTGGAGGGATGCCATTTTTATTGCTCTTTCAACTGCCTTTTTTATCTCTTCTCTGCTAACCACGTTTGTGGAATAAAATCCCATCGCCCCGTCAGCCATGACTCTTACTGAAAAGCCAAGTGATTCTGAAATTGATGTGCCCTCGATCTCGCTGTTCGAGAGTGTTACGTAAGTCCCTCTGACATTCTCAAGCCTTATTTCTGCATAATCTGCGCTTTCCGCCATTTTCATTCCATACTCTGCAAGGTCTTCATCTATCATTTTGTCAGGCATGAATCGCATGAAAATAAATAATGTTTTGGTAATAAAACTGAAAAATATTTATGTGGGGAGAAGATAATTTTACATGAATTCGCAATCTCCTCTGATTCTGTTCATGCTTTCTTCAGCCATCACAATAATTTTCTGGGCTTTTGTTGCGAGATGGGCGGTAAGGAGGAAGAAAAGAATTCCAGGAAGGGTTTTCGAATATCTTTTCTTTCTGTTCCTGTTCTTTGCCAGTTATTTTCTAACATGGGCCGCTTCAGGAGTCATGCAGGGGCCCGAACTCCTGTCCCGTCTTTCTTTCATGATTGTATGCATCATAAGTGCCATTTATACGGGATATTTCCATTACATAATGGAACTCCACAATTAGTGCGCAAATGCGGGCTTGCACAAATTCTATATATATCCTGCATTTTGTCTTATGGGGTTGATTGATTTGTTGCGTAGCCGCATTTATGTATCGTCAGGAAAATTAATTGTGTTTGCCATAGTGGGTATGGTGCTTTTTTCATCCCTGCCATCCATAATATCGGAAGCGCATCCATCCAGTTATATTTCCGTGAGTTATTCATTTGAAAAACCATCAATAACAAAAATTCTTATGGGAGATGAAGTCTATGACAATGTTGCTCTCGGTAGTTTGGCATGCTATGGGGATGCTGGAGAGCCGGGCTTGCCTGCAAGAGGCGCATACATACTTCTTCCACAGGGTACGAAGGCAGATAAAATAGAAATAATCCCCGGGGAAAAGATATGTCTTGGTTCAGGCTATCGTATTGCGCCGGTGGGCAAATCAATACCGCTCGTTGAAGGTGCAGAGCCTCTGCCCCCCTCCGCAGGCCCCATTTACAATTCTCATAAAGAATTTCCGGGAAAACTCTTTGATGAAGTTGGTACATACGAATTCAGAGGATACAGCATACTTGTTCTGAGGCTGTACCCCGTGCAATGCATCCCTGCAGAGGGAAAATTGTTCTACTACAGATCTCTTACAGTTCGTGTTTCCACATCTAACAGCCAGCCAAACCCCCTTTTCAGAGGACTGGAGGAAGACAGGGAGGAAGTCGCAAAAAAAGTGGATAATCCCTCTGTGATTTCAACATACCGGGGCAAATATGGGGGCGGCATAACCGATTCCTACGACCTTCTGATAATAACAACAAATTCGCTGAAGAAATATTTCGAACCCCTGAAAGAATACCATGACTACCACGGGGTGAAGACATTGATTGCAACTCTCGACGAAACAGGTGATACGCCAGATGAGATAAGAGATTACATAAGGGATGCATATCTGAGCGCGGGAATAGAATATGTCCTCCTGGGCGGGGATGACGATGTTGTCCCTGCGAAGATGTTATGGGTTTACGGGCTGGATGAGAATGTAACACCCTACCAGACATTTATGCCTTCTGACCTATATTATGGCTGCCTTGACGGTACATACAATTATGATGGGGATAACAGATGGGGGGAGCCCACAGACGGAGAGGGGGGGCATGATGTTGACCTGATGGCAGAAGTATATGTTGGGAGAGCATGTGTGGGAGACAAAACAGAAGTCAATAATTTTGTTGATAAGACCATAGAATATATGCGAGCAGATGCTGACCAGTATCTCAAAAAAGTTTTGCTTGCAGGAGAATATCTTGGGGACTACGGGGTGGCAAGCTGGGGCGGAAATTATCTCGACCAGATTGTCGATGGCTCAAATCTGGACGGATATACAACAGCAGGCATCCCATCAGACAAATTCAACATAGAAAAGATGTATGACCGTGACTGGCAGAACAATTACTGGACAAAGGAAGACATGATGAGCCGCATAGACAGCGGCGAGCACATAATACAGCATGACGGTCATTCGAGTTATGAATACAACATGAAAATGATTCCAGATGATGTCGAAAATCTTGATAACACAAAATACTGCTTTATTTACTCGAATGGGTGCATGTCCGGCGGTTTCGACCACGGGGACTGCATGGCTGAATACTTCACTGTGAAAACGAGCCATGGGGCATTTGCAACAATTATGAATGCCCGTTACGGGTGGTTCTGGTCTTTCAGAACCGATGGTGATTCCCAGCGCTTTGTAAGAGAATTCTGGGATGCTGTTTTTGGAGAAAGCATATATGAGATAGGAAGAACAAACCAGGATTCAAAAGAGGATAATTTGTACATAATAAACCGCTCCTGCATAAGATGGACATATTACGAATTGAATCTATTCGGCGACCCCTCTGTCGAGTTGCGCATAAACAATGCCCCGAACAAACCATCTGCTCCTTCAGGTCCCTCTGACTCGAAAAAGGGTGAGGAATGCACGTATACTGCATCCACTACGGATATAGAGGGTGACAGAATATACTACATGTTCGACTGGGGGGATGGAAGCATGAGTGAATGGCTCGGTCCCTTTGAATCTGGCGAGGAAGTGAGCGCTTCTCATTCCTGGGAGAGCGGGGGATTCTACAGCATCAAAGTAAAGGCAAAAGATGTTAACGGGGCTGAGAGCGACTGGTCAGAACCGCTCCGTGTGAGGATGCCCAAAGAATTTAGCGCCTGGTATCTAATGAAGATTATTAATGAATGGTTTATCTCGATATTGGGCATAGAACCCATGCCACTGCCTTTTAAATGAAAAGAGAATTATAGTGAGGACAGATTCATAAGCAATGGATGTTGTAGTTGAGGGAAACTTATTCATTGATGGCGAAGTAAGGAAGGGATGCATCGGGATAGAAGAGGGGAAGATTGCATCTATAAAAAAGATTTTGGAAGGAGATAAGCATTTTGACTTCGGCGAAAAACTCATTTTTCCAGCCGCCCTAGATGTTCATGTTCATTTCAGGGAGCCGGGACAGACAGAAAAGGAGGATTTTTTTACCGGCACGAGGGCTGCAGCCATTGGTGGTGTGACCTTTGTAATGGACATGCCAAATAACAAGCCGCCGGCGATGAGCCTGTCCTCTCTGGAGAATAAGATAAGGGGAGTGAAAAATAAAGCATGCGTTGACTTTTCCCTATACGGGGGGGTAGGTGAGCACAGCGACATATCAGCCATGGCGCAGAAGTGCAAAGCGTTTAAGATGTACCTTTCAGGAGATAACGAAATGTTTATTCCAGTTGGAAAGATGGGAAATATGTTGCAGAAAGTGAAGGAGAGCGGAAAAATTCTTGCCTTACATGCAGAAAGTCCGGAATGCATAAAAAGAGGAGAAGCCCGCAACCTTTCGGAACATGAAAGAAACAGACCTGTTAGATGCGAGATAGAGGAAATCAAAAAAATCATGGAAATTAACAGAGGGATAGGCACCAAAATTCACATATGTCATGTTTCCTCGCCCCGATCCATAGATATCCTAAAAGGAAGCGGTGCAAGCATGGGCGTAACACCTCATCACATTTTTTTCTCGACATCATCAAAATTCAGGTATGAAGCGATGGGAAAGGTAAACCCTCCGCTCAGGCATGAAGAAGAAAGAATGAAACTCTTTGGGGCAGTGAGGCATGGATTTGACGGAATCATTGAATCGGACCATGCTCCTCATTTGCTGGAAGAAAAGGAGGATTTTCCGACGGCCCCTTCTGGAATGCCAGGAGTAGATTCATCCCTTCCGCTTATGATGGAAGAGGTGAAGAGGGGGCACATAGACTTATCCATGGTTCACAGATGGATGTGCAGAAATCCTGCCAGGACATTTGGCATAAACAAAGGAGAGATAGAGAAAGGCAGAGATGCTGACCTGATTGTGATAGACTTTAAGGAAAGGGAAATAGAGCCATATTCAAAGTGCGGGTGGAGCAGTTACGAGGGCTGGAGCGGAATATACCCGACCCATGTATTTTTGAGGGGCGAGATGATAGTGGAGAACGGAGAATTTACGGGCAGCAAAGGAATGGGAGACATGATATTATGAATGGAACAATGCAATGGTTGTGGGTTGTGATGCTTGCCATGCTTCCAATATCCGAGTTGAGAGGCGCAATCCCTCTCGCTGTAGGCATATACAAATTAAATCCTTATGCTTCAATACCTCTCATAGTGGCAGCCAATTTTCTCCCGGTTCCGTTCATACTGAAATTCCTTGGGCCGGTAGAGAGGTTTTTAAGGAAATGGAAATTCTGGGACAAATTGATGACTCGTATTTTTGAACGCACCCGCAGAAAGACGAGAAAAAGCATAGAAAAATGGGAGAGTTTGGCGCTGATTCTTTTTGTTGCAATTCCACTGCCTGTAACCGGCGCATGGACAGGAAGCCTGGCAGCCTATCTGTTCGGCCTTGATTTCAAAAAATCCCTGCTGTGCATTTTCATTGGCGTTGTTATTGCGGGGGCAATCGTCACAACTGCAGTCATGGCAGGCATAAAATGGTTTTTGTGAAATTACACAGGATTCATTTTTCTTGCCACTACTTCTGCAGCCTTTATTAGAGGATATGCCGTGGGCGGAGCAGTAAGCAACGGATGGGTTCCTATCTGTGCAGTTAATATGTCATTTACAGTCATTTTATTCTGTATTGCAAGTCCCATAAGATTGGTTATTTCTCCTGCGCTTGGGCCGCCTACGACCTCTCCACCTATTATGACGCCTGATTCGCGGGCAACAATTAGTTTCACAATCTGCTTATGCGCATCTGAAAGCGTTCCAGGGTGCTTATCTATTCCCTCAAAAGTGCCTGTCACAATGTCGAAGCCCTCTCTCTTTGCCATCTTTTCTGTAAGTCCTGCTGCTCCAAAGCCTGTTTTGCCTATTGCGGTTGAGAAAATGGCTATGGTTCCGCTGAATGTTTTTACAGTTGAGAGTTTGTAGAGATTCATACCTGCAGTCCTTGCCTCTGCGCAGGCTGTGGATGCGAGCATTACGGCACTGGCCTTCCTTGTTATGAAATCTCGCTTTTCTGCGCAATCCCCCACTGCAAATATGTCAGGGTTGGCTGTGCGCATGTATTCATCCACTTTTATAAATCCCTTCTCATTTACTTCTATCCCTGATTGCTTTGCAAGTTCTGTATTGGGCGTATACCCCATTGAAAGAATCACAGCATCTGCCTCCAATTCCTCTCCATTTTCTAAAAGAACTCCTTTCACTTTACCATCACCGAGTATCTCCTTGACTCCAACACCCGACATTATGTTTACCCCCCTTGATTTTAGTTCTTCTTCGGCAATGGATGCTATTTCTTCATCAAACGCAATACCCAGTACATGCGGCAGTATTTCAACAATTGTGATATCCTTTCCTTTCTTGTTCAGTTCATCTGAAACTTCAACACCTATGAATCCGCCACCGATTGTAACTATTTTATTGCAACCTTCGAGTTTTTCTAGCATTTTGTCCAGATACCTCTTACTTTTCGGGATTGTAAAAACATTTTCCAGATCAGCGCCTTTAAGCCATCCCGGAATCTTCGGCATAGAACCTGTTGCAAGGACAAGTTTTTCAAATTCTATTTCAGTTCCATCATCCATTTTGCAGATTTTTTTCCTCTGGTCGATTTCTACCACAGTTCCAACTTTCAATCCTATTCCTGCATTTGTGAGAACCTCATCAGATATGAGGTCTTTTTCTGTGCTTTCCAGGGAACCGAAAATATAGGGTATGCCACAGGGCACAACAACTTTATCCTCTTTTCTTATCAGAAGGAAATCCCTGTCAGGATAATTCGCTTTCCCTGTTGTTGCAGCAACAATTCCTGCTGCGCTCCCACCTATAACGACCACATCTGCTCTCATGTTCTACCTCTTTTGCGATGGCAATGAATGCGGCATCAAACTTTAAATTTTTCTTTTAAGGTTGCTATTGAAACAACAAAAAGCAGGGTAAAGGAAACGGCAAGGGCGATTATGGACGGCAGGAACCCGAACGACGGTATGGGAACGTATGCGCTGGAAAATACGACAAATTCACCGCCTATGATGCTTGCCATGCATCCCCATTTTGTCGCTCTCCTCCAGTATAAAGTTGCGAGCACAGATGGGAACAGAACTACTAGTCCTGAAAATGTTGTACTGACAAGCGTGCCCATTATGCCTGCCTTCGGGTTGTATCCGAATATTATGAAAATCAGTACAAAAAATGTGAGAAACGCTGTTACAAACCTGCTGTATTTCACCTTCTTGCCCATTATATCGCATGTGAGGATTGTTGATAGTGAAAGTAACTGTGAATCAGCAGTGGACATAAGGGCAGCAAGAGCGCCTACAATTACAAAAGAAAAAACAAAGGAAGGGCTGTAATTTTTCATCATGAGAAGGAGAACATTATCTGGGTTGGAAACTTCAATACCCGCCCCATGTGCCCACACCCCTATCAGGACGGGCAGAAGGAAGAAAAAGGATATCAGGAGTGGGTAAAGTGCCATGGAAACCTTCAGGGAATGCTGGCTTTTTGCGGTATAAAACCGTGTAAAAATTTGCGGAAACATGGGGTCACAAAAAATCCAGAGTATCAGAAACGAGAGCCATATCTTGATGGTGAAATAGCCATTGGGCCCGGGGCGGGAGAACAGGGAGGGCTGGGCATTGTATGCGGCAGATGTGGCATTCCCGAGCCCGCCAAGAGAATGGGCAATAAATGCAAAGGCGGTGACCATTGCAACGACCATTATCACGCCCTGGAATACATCTGTCCAGCCAGATGCTCTCATTCCTCCCACGAGCACATAAAAGGATATTATTATGGTTACTGCAATAGCCCCGATTTCCATACTCAATTCAGGGAATACCATCCGGAGTATGTATCCTGCGCCTATTGCCTGTATTGCGAGATATGGTATGGTGAATATGGACATTGTGCCTGTAAAAATCAATTTCAGGGTTTTGCTGTCGTATCTGCCTCCAACAAGTTCGCCTGGAGTTATGTAGCCTTTTTCCTTCCCGATTTTCCACACCTTTTTTCCTATTATGTAAAACATTACAGCCATGAATGAGGTGCCAAGAGCCATCACTCCATATTGTCCCATGCCATCTGTATATGCCTTTCCCGCAAATCCAAGGAATGAGAATGCAGAGAAGTTGGTGGCAGCAAGTGTAAAAAAGAGCACAACAGGACCGAAACTTCTTCCTGCGAGAAAGTAATCTTCCACATCTTCTTCACTCCTTTTGTGAGAATATATGCCCAGAGCAAGAAGAATGAGGAAATATACAATCATCATAGCCACTGCCAGCATCAGTCATCACCCCATCCATATTTTGAAAAAAATGCAAAAAATGCAGATAGGGAGAGTGTAAGAAAGAAAATATACCATGCCCAGAGTGGCATGAATAGCAATATGGAATCATTATTCCATTCCCAGAAATCTATCGAAAGAAACAGCAAAACAGCAAATACCAGCCACCACAGGAATCGTCTCTCCATTGCTGGTAAAAGGTGGGAAATTTAAAATTGTTTTGCGCCTTTTTCTATCTCGGCAATCCTGTTTTGCAATAATTTTTCATGATGTGCAGATGTAATGGCGATTCACTCAAAAAATACAAATATGCTTTCCCGATAAACGCAGGATGAGAATCGACCCGTGGAGTTCCGCTCAATATGAAAATTACAGCAGGTTGAGGGAAAAATTTGGCATAAAGGAATTTGGGCTCAATGAATGGGGAAATCTGCCAGATGTACCTCATTTATTCCGCAGGGGAATAGTTTTTGGCCATAGGGATTTTAACAGAATAAAGAGGGCGATAGAGAAAAAAGAGCCGTGGGCTCTGCTCACGGGGCTGATGCCGTCTGGCAGGATGCATCTCGGGCATAAAATGGTGATAGACCAGATAATATATTATCAGAGTATAGGTGCAGATATTTTCATAGCGGTTGCAGATATTGAAGCATATGCAACCCGTGGTTATTCCCTTAAGGAAGCAGAGAAAATGGCTGTGGAGGAATATATAACAAATTATATAGCACTTGGGTTGAAACCCTGCAGAATATACTTCCAGTCAAAAAACCCTGATGTGAAGGACCTGGGATACATTCTGGGCAAAAAAACGAACTGGTCTGAAGTTACTGCAATATATGGATTCAATGGCTCTACTAACATGGCTCATGTGCTCTCACCGCTGATACAGTGCGGAGATATTTTGCACGTGCAGATGGAAAAATATGGGGGTGCGCGTCCCACCCTTGTTCCAGTGGGAGTCGACCAGGACCCTCACATAAGATTCAGCAGAGGCATAGCAAATGCCCACCGCCTTTTTAATGTGACAGTTGCGAAGGATGGGAGAATTGGCATATTCGTAAAACCAGATGAGAATGTAAGCAGATTGCTGGATATAGCGGAAGAGGTTGCAGGAGAATTTAACTTCGGCATCAAAAGAATGGACAGATACAAAGCAATATATCTTGATGGTGCGGAAGAGGACGACATAGATAAAATAGACATTGAACTTGCAAGGCGAGAGCAGGAAGAAGGAGCCCATGGATTTGTAGCCCCTTCCTCCACATATCATCGCTTTATGACGGGCATAACCGGTGGAAAGATGTCATCAAGTAAGCCCGAATCTGCAATTTTCCTCACAGATACGCCAGAGGAAGCAAAGAAAAAAATAATGTCTGCAAAGACGGGAGGAGCAGTATCTCTCGAGGAGCAGAGAAAATACGGCGGTAAGCCAGATGAATGCGTGGTTTACGAGTTGTTCTTATACCATCTCATAAAAGATGATAAGGAACTGGATGAAATATACAGAAAATGCAAATCCGGGGAACAGATGTGCGGTATGTGCAAAAAACGTGCGGCAGAACTCATGGAACTCTTCTTAAAACAGTTGAATGAAAAGAGGGAAGATGCAAAAGAAAAACTGAAGGATTATCTCTCTCTTTGATATACCGGAACTAATCTATTCTTATGTTATGTCCCCCTTTTCCCGCAATCTTCTTCTTCATTTCCACATCGAGAATGCCATTTTTATATGTCGCTCTTGCAGTCTCCGGTTCGACCTCAGAAGGCAGTTTAATCCTGCGTGTATACATGTTATCCTGTATCTCTATTCTGTCATCAGATACCTCTATTAAAATATCATCTTTACGGGCAGTGGGAATTTCAATTGTCACAGATATGGACTCATCTCCATCTATGACATCTGCAGGTACATCTCCTTCATGATTGTCTGTCCAGAGCAGAGTATCACTGATTTTTCCTATTTTCACTTTTCCATCAGAATCTGTTCTTATGGAAAATCTTTTGGCAGACGCTTTTTCACTTTCCCATCTGTCGAGGGCTGTATTAAAAGCATCTCCAACTATCTTCTCCATCTCGTGCAGTATTTTCTCAAATTCTTCATCTTCTATAAAATCGTCAAAATTCTTATTTTTCTTATCTTTGTTTTTAAACATCTTTCACCAGAACAAACTTAAAAGAAAAGAATATATTAAAATATTTTGGAAAAAGGGGGAAAGGATTTATTTTCTCCTTCTCCTTATGAGCAGTATCGCTGCCAGCGCTCCGAGTACCAGTCCTATCATCTCGAATCCAGGAGTGTTTGGTCCTTCCTTGACCGTGATTGTCTTGCTTGCTTTCTCATAGTTGCTCTTTTCTGCTGTTATTGTGAAATCTCCCTTCTCAGTAGGCTTGTATTTTACTTCACCGTTTGAATCTGTTGTTCCGACAGTTTCTCCTCCGAATTTCACTGTTGCACCCTCGACAGCCTTTCCGCCGCGTGTTGTGACCTTTATCGTTATCTCCTTATCCTTTTCCACCTCGGATGAAACCACTATTTTCAGCCCGAGAACAATGGTTATCTCTCCTGCTTCATCGCCTTCGACGTACAGTTTGATGGTTCCTGTTATTGACGGCACTATGCCTATCATGACCTGTCCGTTCGCATCTGTCTTTCCAAGCACCATGTGTCCTGATGGGAAGTCTCCTGATACTTCAAGGTCTGGGCATGGTTGTCCCGTGAGTGGATGCTTTACAGTCAGTGTTATCAGATTTTCCTCTGCAAGGAATATCTTGTCTGGCTGGACATCTATTTCTGGCGGCACAACCTTGAGTTCTCCGCTGGCGTCCGCATATTCACTTCCATCTGCTGCTGGCATGAATTCAAATGTTATGTTTCCTATATTATTTGCCGTCACATTTGTTATATTGCCCTCTCCGTCAGTTATCTCCACTTCTATCTCATCGCCATCTGAAAATGCCACATAACTTGCAACTTCCTTTACTCCCTTGACTTTCAGCGTTCCGTTTACTGGCTCGCCGTTCCACTCTACTGTGAATACCAGTGTCATGTTCTTATCGACATTCTTTACAAGCATTGATGGGTTTACTGTGACTGATGCCATTGTTACTTCAAAACTTGATTCGTTGCCAAGGTTGTCATGCTTCTGATCTGGCGTGCGTACATATATGTAATATGTTCCTTCTTCATCAAAGAGACTGGAGTATGTATAGTTTCCTTCGCTTACTTTTGTTGCAGGTACCATACCTGTAAGTTCGTTATAGTCATCGTGGAATTTCTGGAGTTCTGTTGCATTCATTATGTATATTTCTAGGTCTGTTCCGTATGGTTTGCCATCTCTTGTTATATTTATATCAAACTCGGTTTTCTCGCCAAGCAATACGTTTGAAGGTGAAGTTGCAGTAGACAAATCATGGGCAGCCTCTGAGCGGATAAGAGCATAGCCATAAACCATCTCTCCGCCTGATGGGAACATTGCTATCACTATTATGTTTGTGTTTGCCTCAGTTGATACTATTCCGTTGAAATCATATTTGCCCTGTGAACCCTTTCCTGGGGAACCGTCTCCTGTAATGCTTCCATTTGTTACTGTCGCTCCAACGCCATAAGTTCCTGTTTCGTATACAAGAGTAACATTTGCATTGCTGACAGGGTTACCGTACTGGTCTTTCACAATAACAGATATGTTTGCAGCCTTATCAACAATAAGGGATACAGGTGTCACAGATGCTGAGCCACCATTCTCTACAGCGATTGTCTTGCTCACTGTATCATTTCCAGGCCAGGTAACGTTGATGTATATTGTTCCATCACCTTTTATCGGGAATATGGTAATATTCCACTTCCCTTCGCCAACGTATACATATGCATCTGCTGGAGGTGCATAGAGCACATCTCCCTCTATCTTTATGCGTTCTGTAATATTCTTGTTTCCTGCTCCTATACTGAGGTTGGTTGGATCTCCATATGTGTACCTTGTGTTTCCGAGAACCTGAACAGTTATTATCTGTGCATTTGGTGCTGGCTCCTTGACATCCAGTTTGGTGGGTGTCACATAAACATTGACAGGATCTGCTGCAGGTATTGTAAAATCTGTTTCGCCTGTATATTCCCATTCGCCGCTGCCTGCATAATCCACTTTCACGTTAAGCGTGTAATCTCCCTTCTCCCATATGTCCACAGCAGTCATATTCAGATACTTGCCATATGGGTCAAGGAATGTTATATTTCCTCCAGATGAGCCATCAGATGTGTTGACCCATGCATACAGCTCTCCTCCCTTGAATACAGAAATATTATAATCTGTGCCAGGAAGAAGTGCGTCTCCCTCAGGATGTGTGATTTCAAATACTATCTGGCCCACAGAGAATCCGCCGGATACATCATCCATGTTATAGAGAGAAATGTTTGCCTGAACCGGGTTTACAGTCATGGTCGTATATCCAAAAGCATCTGCATTTCCCATATCTCCCTTCCTTGCAGTTATGTTGTAAACTCCTGCTCCGTACAGACTCACTCTCACCTTATCAGTGAATACAAAGTGTCCGGTTGCATTTGCATTAACTGTCTTGAGGGGTGTTGCAAATGCTGATGGCGTCACGCCAGGTGCCCATATTTCCACAACTGCACCTGCTGCTGCGCTTCCGTCAGGATTTGTTACTGTACCGCTGACCTCAACATAACTTTCTGTTCCACTCCTTGCAAAATCAACTTCTGTTGGAGTGGCGCTGACATTCAGTTCTATGGGTTTTACCCATATGTATGCCCTTCCCTTCTCGCTATCTTCAACATACCACATTCCTGTCTTGTCAAAGGTTGTGCTGAAGAAATAGACATCTCCGGGAGAGCCATCCTGCTGTGCATACATTGTTCCGTCTGGGTAGTACAACGTTACTGTACCACTGGTTCCGTCAGCATGCACATCTGCAGTTTCATTATATGATGCAGTCTTTGGTGTTACTGTGAGCGGAGTTATGTTGAAAGCCCCTGATACATCTGAAGCAGAAGAGCCCATGCTGTCTGTTGCCGTAACCTTGACCATGTAGCTTTCAGTTGATAAAAGCGAAGTTGCATCCCAGTTGTACATTCCGTCATTCTCCTCATTATCCGAAATGAGCGTCCAGTCAGTTGCAGTATCGTTCTTATATTCTATCTTTATAGAAAGATCCAGATTTTCAGGACTTGTTGCAGTCCACTGAATCGGTATAATACCTCCGATAACTTCTCCGCCTGCCGGATAATCAACTGTTACAACCGGCCAGAGAACACTGTTTCTCCCTCCAGGGGTGCCGCCATCGACAAGACTCTCTTCCCATGCATCCGATACAGTATTGTATTCAAGTGACTTGCCGTTGCCGTCTGCACCCATCATTGAATCATCATATGTTGCATTGTCCACTTCTGTCATTGTGTCATCGAAAAGATGAACTTCATCATTGTCATTGTTCAAAATTGCCGTACCCGTGCCGTTTATGACCACACATTTCCCTGGTGGTATCTCGACATTGGTTAGGTCCCCAAAAGTTTGATTTGCGGAATCTTTTATCGTCCATCCTGTGAGATTCACCGTGCTGTCGCCTGAATTGAAAAGTTCAATCCACTCGTTTCCGGACACAGGATTATACATTCTCATTGATAGCCACATTTGCAGATGATGCGCCTGCCACGTTGCCTGCAGACATTACTGTAAATGCACTTGCCAGCATTGCGGCTACCACAACAATACTTCCCATTTTTTTAATTACGCTTTTTTTATACATGTTCTTTCCTCCTTAGGTTTGGCATCTAAAATGCATCCCCCTTTTTTAACCTTTTCTCTTTTTTTATCATTTTGTTGCCCCTTTGAATTGGGTTAAGAATAGAATTGTCATCCTTTTATATAAATATTTTGATTTTTAATCATATCCCTTTTCTGTTGCCCCACAGTATTTTGTGTATTTGAATCGAAAGACGTGCATCAATTCCATCTTCCAGTATCCATCCTGCCAGTTCTCTTGCATCCATTTTTTCCCATACGGGCTGCATCACAACCTCGCAAGCAGGCTTGTGCTTTTTAATCAAATTTTTTGCATATTCATAGTCCTCCCTTTCCCCTATGATAAATTTGAGTTCATCTCTCTTTCTCAGTATCTGAATATTGCCTTCCTTCATTTCATTATGCATCCCCGAAGAGGGGCATTTCATGTCCATTGATATGACTGCATCTCTTTTTGCCATTTCAGATATATCCATGGAGCCGTTTGTTTCAATGTTTATTTCGTATTCATTATTAAGGAGCATATCCACAAATTCTGGCATATCTTCCTGAAGAAGAGGCTCACCTCCTGTGAGGCATACTCTTTTGCATTTCCACTTCTTTATCCTTTCCATTATTTCATGCAATTCCATGTCTTCTCCATCGTAATAAGCATATTTCGTGTCGCAATAAGAGCATCTGAGATTGCATCCTGTAGCCCGCACAAAAATCGTGGGCAAGCCAGCATTCCTTCCTTCTCCCTGTATGGAATAAAATATTTCATTTATTTTCATATTCACTCATACTCAATGGGATCTTTCACCCCTGCTTCCTCAAATCCCCGCAGGCGCAGGACGCAGGAGTCGCATTTCCCGCATGCCTTGTCGCCGCTCCTGTAGCATGACCATGTATGCTCGAAAGGAGCGTTCAATTCCACTCCTTTTTTCACAATCTCTCCCTTTGTCATACCTATGATGGGGGCCATTATCTTTATGGGCTTTCCCTCCGCCCCCCGCCTTGTTCCCAGGTCCGCCACCCTCTGGTATGCCTCTATGTATTCTTTCCTGCAATCGGGATAACCCGAGTAGTCCACGGCATTTGCGCCTATGAATACGGCATCTGCATCTATTGCTTCAGCGTAAGCAAGCCCGTAGGAAAGAAATATGGTGTTTCTTGCAGGAACGTATGTTGGAGGTATCTCATTCCGTCTGTCCTCAAATTCTGGAACTTCTATGGTGTCTGTGAGCGCTGACCTGCCAAATACCCTCAAATCAGCATTTATTATTTTGTGTTCCTTTGCCTGCAGGGCGGCAGCCACTTTTATGGCACTTTCTATCTCCTTGCGGTTCCTCTGCCCGTAGTCAAACGTTATGGCATATATTTCATATCCTGCATTTTTTGCAATGGCTGCCGTGACGCATGAGTCCATTCCTCCGGATAAAAGGCATACTGCTTTCATTTTATCCCATCTTTTTTGAGATCCATGCCCCCTGTCCGTATCCCTCATCAATACCCACCTCTATCTCTCTCACATTTTCAGGCATTTTCATCTCCTCAATTATGCGCTCAAGAACATATGATGCGAGGCTTTCTGCAGATGAAGAGTCTATGGGCAGGATTATACAATCCTCCTCCGGAAAAACATATCTTTTCTTTCCAAAGATGATTTCAACTTCCCCGTTGCTGCGCGAAATTTCAATCTCCCCTTTTTCAGGCACTATCATGTGATGATCTATTTCATCTGCTATCTTTTTCATCGCTCTCTTCAATTCCCCAAAATCAATAACAATTCCCATCTCATCTGCCTCGCCTTCAACAACTGCGTGGATTGCATATGAGTGCCCGTGGAGCCGTCCGCATCTTTCATAGTCAGGAATGAAATGGGCTGACGAAAACACGATATGAGAGCGCCATCCATCCACTTTGACCTTCATAAAAACTTATATCAATATGCTTTAAAATACTTATGCAGTGATAGCGGTTCTAGACACATCGGCAATACTCTCCGGGAAATTTCATTCGGGAATGGCAGATAGAGTGGTGACATCCCCTTCTGTTATAAACGAATTCAGCGAGGGGGGGCATTCATGGCGACTAATGCAGTATCTGAGAGATGCGGGAATGGAGGTCATTGCCCCTCCGGAAAGTGCAATTGAGGAAGTCTTAAAGGCGGCAAGAGTCACAGGGGATATAGAAAATCTTTCAGAGGCAGATATTGAAGTTCTTGCTGTTGCATTTCACCTTAAAGGCAGCAAACTTTTCACAGACGACTATGCGATGCAGAATGTTGCATCCCATATCGGAATTGATTATGAGAGCATACTGCAGGAGGGAATAAAAAAGAAGCTCTACTGGAAATACAGGTGTTCGTCCTGCGGAAGATTTGCAGAACCCGGAACAGAAATATGTCCTGTCTGCGGCGGGAAGATAAAGAGAGTGAGATGGAAGTAATTTTATACGTCATGCATATTCCGAATACATGTGCCTCGCAATACCTGGAAAGGTACTTTCCATTGATGGCAACACTGCAAAAATTGACTATGGAGAGGGCACAATAAGAAATGCAGACATATCACTTGTGAGCGCATCAGTTGGAGACTATGTCATCGTCCATGCAGGTTTCGCCATACAGATTCTTGATGCAGAGGAGGCAAAGGAAACATTGAGAATATTCAGGGAAATTATAGAGGAAGATAATGCATGAATTTTCCACAATGCAGGGCATTGTCAGCGCAATCAGGGAGGAGGGCAGGAAGCATAACGCGAAAGCAATAACGAAAGTATGGCTTGAGATAGGAGAACTCACTTTTCTGGGCGAGGAGCAGTTGAGGTTTGCATTCGATGTGCTGACGGAGGGCACCGAAATGGAAGGCGCTGAACTGATAATCCAGAAAGTAGAGCCAAAAATCAGATGCGAATGCGGGTATGAGGGGAAGGTTAACTATGGTGAGAAGGAGGAGTTTCATATCCAGTTTCCCATACTGAGATGTCCTGTATGCGGAAACAATGTGGAGATAGTAAGCGGAAAGGAATGTTTGATAAAAAATATAGAGATAGAGGTTTAAAATGTTTCATCTGAGGGATAAAGAACTTTCTAAACTCATAGCAAAAAACCTGAAAGATATGGGCATGGAATTGAACATCATGCATGTTTGTGGTACCCATCAGGACACCATAGTCAAATTCGGGCTTGATACCATATTAAAGGAATGCGGAGTAAATATAATCCAGGGTCCGGGATGTCCCGTATGCGTCACAACTCCCGAGGAAATAGAGATGGGCATAAAACTTGCAGAAAGCGGCGTAACAATTGCAACATTTGGTGACATGGTGAGGGTGCCAGGGGCAGAAAAATCACTTCAGTCGGTGAAAGCAGGTGGGGGAGATATCAGGGTGGTGTATGGCATAAACGAGGCAGTTGAACTTGCAGAAAAATTTTACAGGGAAGGGAATGGCAAAGAAGTGGTGTTCATGGCAGTCGGATTTGAAACAACCGCCCCCGCCACCGCCGCCGTCCTCCTGCGGGAGTTGCCAGAAAATTTTTCGGTTGTGAGCTGCCATCGGTATATTCCGCCCGCTCTTGTTAGAATACTTGGGATGGGGGAGATTGCGCTTGACGGGATAATAGATCCGGGGCATGTTTCAGTGATAATAGGGG
>VBQP01000061.1 GCA_008297795.1 Thermoplasmata archaeon
ATAGAGCAGTGGGGAGTGAAGTATGTGATGCTTGTTGGTGGAAGGCACGGCGGTGTTGCAACAGAGAAATGGTGGTGCCCTGTTAGGTACACCAATCTCGATGATGGAAGCAACTGGGAAGCAGCATATGTGAGCGATCTCTACTTTGCTGACATATACAAATACGACAATGGAAACGCAACATTTGAGGACTGGGACAGCAACGGGAACGGAAAGTTTGCAGAATGGAAGATGACAGGAAGAGATAAAATAGATTTCTATCCAGATGTTTATGTCGGCAGGCTTGCATGCAGGAACAGTTACGAAGTTGAAAAAATAGTGCAGAAAATAATCACATATGAAACAACAACCTATGGCAAAGACTGGTTCAAGAAAATGGTCGGGATAGGAGGAGATACATTCCCTGACCCGAGTGATCCTTACTATGACGGAGAATTGAGCATACTTGAGAGCAAAGATTATATGGAGGAAGTGGGGATTGAAACAACGACACTATTCACATCTGACAATACTCTTACTGGTCCAGATGACATAATAAATGCCGTCAGCCAGGGATGCGGCTTCCTTAATTTCGAAGGACATGGCAACCCGATGAGCTGGGCAAATCATCCGCCATATGACGGAGACACATGGATAGGCATAGATGTGACAAACTTCCACAAATTCTCAAATACAGGCATGTACCCCGTATGTATGATAGGGGGCTGCCATAACAGCCAGTTCAACGTAAGCATACTCAATCTGCTGAAATTCGGAGAAATAAAAGATATCTACTACAAATCCGAATGGTCGCCTGAAAGCTTCGGCTGGTGGATAGTGAGAATGGCGGATAAAGGGGCGATAGCAAGCATTGGAAATACAGGTCTTGGATATGGAGCAATAGGAGATAACGATGATGATGGCATACCTGATACTCTTCAATTCTATGGAGGATTCATAGATGGTGAGTTCTTCAGGGTTTATGCAGAGGAAGGAAAGGACATACTCGGAGAAACACACGGAACTACGCTGACAAACTACATAATGAAGTTCCCGCCGATGAATGACCAGATAGATGCCAAGACAGTTGAGGAATGGGTACTTCTCGGAGATCCGTCCCTGAAAATAGGCGGCTATCCGAGTTAATCTCTCTCCCTCTTTTTTCCTATTTTTTTGTTAAAAGTTCAATACCGTTCTTTCTCACGAGTACATCATCTTCTATTCTTATGCCCCACCTATCTCTCAAATAGATTCCTGGCTCAATTGTTATAACCATCCCTTCCTTCAGTATGAAATCTTCCTTCATCGAAAAACCGTCGTGAACCTCAAGACCTATCGAATGACCCAAGGAGTGAATCATTTTGCCAAAACCGTTTTTTGAAAAAAACTCATCCACTCTATTTTGAATGTCTTTTGAATTGGTGCCATCCTCCACCATGTCAAAGGCTATTCCCTGCCCTTCCTCAACAATTTCATATACCTTCTGCTGCTCTTTTCCGGATGCGAATGTTCTTGTAATATCGGAACAATATCTTCTGTATTTTGCCCCGAAATCCATCAATGCAGGAAATTCAAATTCTTTTCTGCCTGTTGAATAATGAGGAATTGATGAGTTTATGCCGAAAGCAACAATGGTGTCAAATGACGGCGTTCCACCCTTTTTTGCCATCATGTAATTTATCTCTGCGAGAATGTCATTTTCCCTCGTACCTTCTTTCAAAAGAGCAGATACTTCATCTGAAACGGATGATACTATCTCCCCTGCCTTCTTTATTCTGCCTATCTCCTCCCTGTCCTTCACCATTCTCGCCATGCGTATAGCACCATACACATCAACGAATTCTGATTCCGGGAGAATTTCCTTTAACTTCATAAAATCTGCATGGGAGATTGCCCTGCTGTTTATGCCGATCTTTCCTGCCCCCAGCCTGTCCTTCAGAATCCTGAATTTCTCCTTGTTGCTTGAGAATATATGCACTTTTCCGCCTGCTGCGCTTTCCTCGAGTTCAGGGCATATAACTTCCATGCCACCATCAGGGTATATGACAGCAGCAGAATTCTCGAAAAGCCCGCTTTCGAATCCCGTCACATAAAAAAATGTCATGTCTATGGAAGAGCTGTTCATTATCACAATTGCTTCTGCATCTGCGTTCTCAAATATTTTCTTTATTCTTCCCTTCATTTTCCCTCATCACTGCAATGATATCGCTTATTTCCCCTATTTGCTGTGGAGAAATCATCTCCACCCTCTTTTCGCAGTAGGGCAACTTTCCGACATTTTCTTCGCTTACAAGCCCCTCAATGACCAGAGAGTTCTTTATCTTTTTCCTTCTGTGAGAGAACAATGCCTTTGTCACTTCATAAAAAAGCGCCTCGTTCTTTACCTCAAATCTCCTTTTCCCCGGCACGACCCTGACTATGGCAGAATAAACTCTGGGGCGGGGGCGGAAGGCGGCGGGGGGCACAACCTCCAGCATTTCCCATTCCGCCGAATAAGATGCCATGACAGACAATCGGGAATAATTTTTGCTGCCGGGCTCTGCCACCAGGCGGTCTGCAAATTCTTTCTGATACATAAGAATGCCGATATCAAAATCGCTCTCCAGCAATTTAAAAGTCACAGGGGAAGAAATCTGGTATGGAAGATTTGAAACAACCTTGTTGAATGGTATCTCTTCGAAATCAATCTTCAATATATCGCTGCATATGAGTTCAACATTTGGCGTGCCTTTCAGAGAGTTTTCAAGAGAAGATGCAAGCCTTCTGTCCACCTCAACAGCAATTACCTTTTTTGCCTTTCGTGCGATTCTTTTTGTCAGCACACCATAACCTGCGCCTATCTCCAGCACAATATCCTTATCAGACAGAGAGGCATAATTTATCTGCCTTTCCGCAATTCTTTTGTCAACCAAAAAATGCTGCCCTTTCATTTTACTTTTTTAAAGGTGCTCTGGTAAAAAGACGATATTTCTGCATGGGATCCATCAGTTCCTCCTCAACTCTTTTGGCTATCAGTTTTTCAGGATGGGTGAGATGTTTAACCCTGTTTGATATGTCCTCAAAACTTTTGAAAGGCTCTTTCCTTCTCTCCTCGACTATTTCATGCATTGTCTTCTTTCCCAATCCTGGCAGAAGTTCGAGAGCGTGGAAACGGGTGGATATCGCAGGACATTTGTTGTAAAAATCCACGAATTTTTCCTCGTTGTTTTTTATGATATCCTCTATCACATAAACCAGTTCGCCGTGGGCAGCCGCAGACAAATCTTCATAATTAACACGCCCCTTGACCTTCGCTATCTTGTTCCTCTTGTCCTTATCCTTTCCAACATATACCCTCTCGCCTATTGCAAGAGATACATTTTTCTTCGGCAGCAGTTCAAGAAGGGTGAACTGGTCTTCTCCTATCCCGTATGCTATCGCCTCCTTCCTATATCCTGGTTTTCCCATTGCTAAATAATCCAGGATATAAACATAATCCTCCATAATATACCTCAAATATACTTCCTGACTATTTCAAGAATCTTTTTTATATCTTCTTTTGAAGGGACAAATGTCTCTTTTGAAAAAATGACCGCTATGTCCTCTTCGTCTTTCGGAAGGAGGTCTGCTATTTTGTAAGCCTGCTTCTGGCTGATTTTTTCTATGGTCTGCAGCTCCTTTATCAGTTTCTTCGTTTTGCTTGCGGACAGCTGCACAACCTTTTCACTGTGTTCGAGGGCTATTTTCTGCTCTCTTGTGAGCTCCTCTCTCTCTTTTCCGAGTTTGGAAAGCATATCCTTTACTTCTGCCATAGAGACTATTTTCATCTTACACCTTTTTCAGATGTTCAGGTCTCACAATCACACTTTTCATTGCATTGCCAACTTTCACCCTTACGACATAAGCATCGCCCCTCTTGTCCTCTATATCTCCTGTCTTTCCCTGGAATCTTCTATGGGGCATGCCCTTCTGCACCGAGGGGTCAATCACTATGGAGACCTTCTCTCCTTTTTCAAATTCCTGCAAAGCCCTTGTAATCGGGCTCATTCCCTTCTCTCTGGGCTTCTTTCTCAGCACCTGTCTTGTTTTGCTTCTAATTCCTCTCGACCTTCTCGCCATCTTCATCACCAATATTTATTACATCCAGCTTCTTTACTTCAATAGCACAACCTGCCAGCTCGCTGAGTGACGGCTTCGTCCTGCCGCCATCGCCTGTCACGAGTTCCTTTATGTATGTACCCGACTCTGCCTTTACTACTATCACTGCCTCGTTCATCTTTTCTTCCTCTACCCTTATGTCTATTATCTTTCTTTCTCTTACTCTGTCCGCTCTTCTATGAACTACCCTAAGCGGCGTTCTCTGTGCTATATAGCAACCCCTTAATGCATTAACTGCTTCATTAATTTTTCCCTTTTTCGAATGAGATTATGACGCGGTATGTCTTTGTTGCCTTCATGGCTTTTAACTTCTCTATCTCCTTTTTTTCTGCAAATCGGAGTTCTGAAACTTCGACTTTTCCCTTGCCAAAAGAATTTATCTCTTTCTGCAAATCAGATAAATCTATTTTTCTCCTTCTCGGCTCCCTTATTTCAAGAATGAAGGGCCTGCCGTTTCCGAGCATCAGAACGTCTATGTCCTCACGTCCTGCACCGTGGAAGTACTCCTCTCCACCCTCTGCAATCTCAACCGCCCTTTTGGCAATTATCTCCTCAACGCTCTCCTCATACATTTTTCCAGTGCCATGGCAGTACTCGCACCCTATTCCATTACACTTCCTGCAGGGCCATTTTGTCTGAGGGATGCCTCTTATCAACTTTCTGTATCTGCCGTAGATGTAAAGGGGACGGATATCCAGTTCAATGTCGTCATACTGCGTATTTATTATGGCAGTTATGTGAGGGCGGATAAAATCAACTTCCTTCCCTGTGGAAGCGGAGACCAGTTTTCCCACCTCCCTGTTTATCTCCCTCTTTATGCTTTCCCCATATTCTGTCAACGATAGAATCTCATCTTCCTTAGCCGTAATTTCTTTTTCAACCCTGCTTCCCACGAGGAACGTTTCATACTCATATTTCTCCATCGCCTCCACAACCATTTCAGCAAATTTTCCCAATTCCCCCATCATCCCGCCGCAGAGCCAGCATTCTTCCACTTCCACCTTTTCCAGCCCCAGCAATTGCCGTATTATTGCTCCCCTTTCCTCGTTGCTCATTCCATGGCTTACGGTTGCAAACTGCCTGCCCAGACATGAATCGCATAACCGATATGAGGAAAGTTTTTTTGCTGTGGAAATGACCGCGTCGCTGTTCCATTCATCCATTGCATGCTGAATGAGGGAGGAGTTAAATAGATTTGGTGTGCCTACTCCTCGAAGTTCTTGCCGCAGTAAGGACAGACCTTTGCATCAAAAGGAATGCTCCTGCCGCAGCTCGGGCATATCCTTTCCTTCTTTTCTTCACCAGCAGCTTTTTTCTCATAGAATGATGGCTCGGGAGGTCGTACAATAAGCCAGATTATCAAGCCTAAGCCTATGATTCCGAATAGCAATCCTATGATGAGCCACAGCGCACCACTCTTTCCCCTTTTCTCCGCATCTCTGTACATCCATACGCCAATGGCTATCCATATTATGAACAGTATTA
>VBQP01000008.1 GCA_008297795.1 Thermoplasmata archaeon
AAGTCCTCAAAAGCTGCATAGGCAATCCTCAGCCCGGAGACGTGATTACGCAATCACTTGCTTTCACCGCCCAGAGAATATCCAAGATAGGACTGATACCTCTCGGAAATCTTTTCCGGTCCTTCTGCGATGCAACAAACCCTGATGAAAGCGAGGATTATGTGATACAATATTGACCATATCTCCTTCTTTTTTATTTGCAATGCTGAACAATCGACAAAATAAAATATGGGCAGCGGCATTTATCAGGGATGCCTGTAATAACTTTCAAATATGAAGATCTGGTGGGACTTATAGGAAAGAAAGTTGATAAAGAAGTTCTGCTCCAAAAAATACCGATGATAGGAGCAGAGATAGACAATGTTGATGGTGATAATATATCGGTAGAATTTTTCCCGGATAGGCCAGATTTACTCAGCGTTGAAGGGCTTGCAAGGGCGATGCGCTCTTTTCTTGGCATAGAAAAAGGGATGAAAAAATATGATGCAGCGCCGTCTTCAATTTCTATAAAAGTGGACAGTAGCGTGAAGGAAATCAGGCCCTTCGTTTCTGCGGCTGTGGTGCGAGACGTTAAAATGAGTGAGGATTTTATCATCTCATTGATGGAACTTCAGGAAAAACTGCATTTTTCCATAGGAAAAGATAGAAAAAAAATGGCAATAGGAATACATAACCTCGACGCTGTCACCCCTCCTTTTACTTATAAAGGTGTGAAACCGAGCGAAATTTCTTTCATTCCACTTGGAGAGGCAGTGGAAATGGACCTGAATGAGATTCTAAGGAAGCATGAGAAGGGAATAAAGTATGCCCACATTCTGGAGAAATTGGAAAGGTACCCGATAATAGTTGACAAAAACGGGAATGTGCTTTCATTCCCTCCAATAATAAATGGAGAACTCACCGCCGTTGATCTTTTCACAGAAAATATCTTCATTGATGTTACAGGCATCGAAAGGAAAGCGGTCGACAGCGCCCTGAATATAGTGGCAACTGCCATAGCAGAGCGGGGCGGTAAACTGGAAATGGTGAAGGTAGTGGACAGCGAAACAAGAAACACACCTGACCTCAGCCCTTCGCAGATGGAGGTGAATATTGATTATGCATCAAGAATTCTCGGGTTTAGCGTGAGAAAGCATGTAATAGAATCGATTGAAAGAATGGGATTCGACGCTTCAATTGAAAAAAATGTTCTGAATGTGGATATCCCTCCATGGAGAACCGACATACTCCATCCCATAGATGTGGTGGAGGATATAGCCATCGGATACGGCTATGACAAAATATCTCCAGAACTCCCGAAAAGTATGACCTTCGGCAGCTCTCTTTCATACGAAAAAATACACGAGACAATGATAGGGCTGGGATTCAATGAAGTGTTTACAATATCCCTCTCTAACGAGGAAGAGCAGTTCAAAAAAATGAATATAGAGCCGAGGGAGGTTGTGAGTATAGAAAACCCCATCTCAGGCAGGCATTCATGCATAAGGGTTTCCCTGCTCCCGTCTCTACTGGAAATTCTATCAAAAAACCGGCACAATGACCTTCCCCAGATGATATACGAAGTGGGAGAAGTGGTTGAAATTGCAAACGGAAGACCTCAAAATAAAACAATGGTTTCGGGAGTGAAAATAGATGCAAAAACAGGCTTTACCGAATGCAAATCAATTGTGGAGGCAATATTGAGAAATACAGGCATAAAAGCAGATGTGAGGGAAAAGAAAAGCGGGGCTTTCATAGACGGGAGATGTGCTTCCATTTCAAAGGGGGGAAGGCAAATCGGGTATTTTGGAGAGATACACCCTTCAGTCATATCAAATTTTGAACTCGATTACCCTGTCATAGCATTTGAAATTTATGCATCGGAACTACTTTCTCCTTCTGAAGATAAGTAACGCTACGGCAACAGCAACCACAAATGCAAATGCTCCAAAGCCAGGCGTCTGCCTCAGAGACCCGGGCTGAGGTAAATCTTCTATAACTGGCGACGGCGTGCTGCCTATGCTGCTGTCCGAGCTTGTATTGAATGTGTATATCCCTCCGGATATATTGTTTGAATATTCCTTTTCGATATTCATGAAATAATGAATTACTTCTGCAAAAACTTCTATTTTCACAGAACTGCTCTCGTTCCATCCCTCGTAAGAGGGAGAAGTCCTGTAAACTTCATAAACTTTATTTCCCACCGTGGTATCTCTCGAATAGGTTGCATTGATTTCCTTTCCGCCCACTTTATAGTAAACTCTGAAGTTCTCGCTGCTTATACCTTTGATAACCATGATTTCTATTTCATCTGATGCATCTACGTTCTTGGACGGTGCATCAACCAATATTGCGTCATCAACAAACGAAAAATTTCCTTCGGATGTACTTTCCCTGCCATTTTTGTCAGTGGCAATAATCGTATAATCAAATTCTCCCGTGCCATTATTTTTGAAGTCATATTTGTAAACATCTCCTTCTTTCTGCATTTCATATACACTCCATGAGGAGCCATCTGTTATATTGACCTTCGCCGACTTAACAGCAACATTATCTGTTATTTTGGCTGCAATTATTACATCTCCCCCCACCTGCTGGATTGCCGGTAGAGAGACAGCCTCTATTTTCGGCGGTGAAGCATCATAAAATGGCGGGTTTATTGCAAGAATGAAAATGGCGAGCCATGTGAGTATGTAAAAAGATATCGAACCAAGCCATTCCTTCCTGCCAAATTTTGAAATGTCCACGCCGAAAATCTGAAAAATTTTTGCCAGAAAGCCCAGAGAGGATATGGCAAGCAAAAAGGTGAGGACCCATCTTGAGCCCGGAGAAATATTTACCCATGCAAAACGGCATATTATGCCCATTATAATTCCAAAAGCAAAAGCAATGAAATATGTCTTTGCTTTTCTCTTTTCTTTCTCTATGAACTTCTTTTCGTCGAATTCAGGCATTTCGAATTCATATTCATCTTCTTTTTTGCCCTTCATTGTATAAACGGATTGACAAACTACTTAAAGAGTTTTTCCCCTGCTCAGAAAATGCTCATATCCCCTCTTTTCCATGACTTTCTCCTCTCCATCTTCAATAATTACAACCCTCTTTTCCTCTGTAACCTCTCCAATCCTGGTCAGTTTGCATCCTGTCTTCCCAACTTCATTTTTCACATCCTCGAACCTGGTAGGTGAAACAGCAAAAAGCAATTCGTAATCGCCCCCGTGGTAGAGAGCGAACTCAATGGCATTTTCTCCGCCCACGATTTCAGCCAACTCATGAACAGGAATGCTTCCTTTATTTATGGAAAACCCTGTCCCGTTTATTTCCATAAGTTGATAAAGGGAGTATGCAAGTCCATCAGATATGTCCATGGAAGCAGTCACCCCTTTGGCAGAGGCGGCAGCCCGCCCCTCCCCCACCCTCGGATTTATCATAAGAAGTTCGTCCAAGAATTTGTCATCGCCTGTTTCGAGGGCTCTGAGTGCGGCGCCAGCCATCCCGAGTTTACCTGTAACACATACAATATCACCTGGACGACATCCTCTGCGGGGCATAAACATATCTTTTTTTACTTTGCCTATTGCGGTACCGCATATCGTAAGAGATTCCGCTTCCTTTGTATCCCCACCTATAATTTCTGTTCCAAATTTTTTTGCACACTTATCAGCCCCCATGGAAAACTCTTTAATGAAATCAACATCTGTATTTGCAGGAAGACCCAGCGAGAGGGTTATGCCAACAGGGATGCCCCCTTTTGCTGCTATGTCGCTTAAATTTATTGCCACAACAAACCAGCCCATCTGATAGGGTGTGGCGCCTTCAGGGAAATGTGTTTTTTTATTTACCATATCGGTTGTTATTAAAAAAAATTCGTCGCCTGCATCTACTGTGGCGCAGTCATCAAGATTTACACTACCATATAATTCAGCCATAACTTTTATTGCCCCCCGTTCTCCTATCTCCTTCAATTCCATAAAAATGAATCCCACAAAGGGATATAAATTGTGTGAAATTTACATGTGGATATCTGTCCCATTCAAAAACCAGTTGGGGTCATACGAGGATTCTGGTGTCCATCCATTTTTTTCGTATGTGCTCTCGCCTTTCTTATCTTCCAATGGGAGGAGAGAGTTATAATTGCATATGTATGTGGCTCCATCTATTATGACCTCCCCGCAGGCATGTTCGCTTCCGCTGCTTGTTTTTACGCTTACCAAGGTGGAAGGATATCCTTTATATTGAAATATACAGTCATTTGCAATGGCAGACTCACTGCATACGCCCTTTCTGCCATGGGTAAGGTAGTAAACAGGAGGGGCAAAAGACCTGCTGGTGTTGTACCTCCCATATTCCATGAATAAATCCTCATTGCCCAATTTCAGGTGTCCTGTTTTTCCATATACTGGGTCATTTTCCCATTCGATATTGACCCTGTCCGCATAATATCTGAATAGGGGGTCTGCCATCGAAATTTTGAGGTATTTGTTTGCAGAATAGCCACCTCCGTCTGTGTCATTCCAGTATGATGGTTCAACATAGGGAATTGCATCAAGAAAATCCTTCATGCTTACATTTTCGTCCTTAAAAAAGCCAGGGTAAACAAATACCCTCAGAAAATCATGAACGCCCCCGTATGAATATGAATCATCCGGATTCAACCCCTTTTCTATCTCGATGCCTCTGCATATGAAATCATTGTCCCCATCTGAGTCGCCACTTACAGGAATATCCGGGTCAAGAATTGCCCCCGTATAGTTCAATATTTCATCTCTGTTGTCAAACAAATCATTGTCCCAATCTTCGCGGGCATCATCTGCATTTTTCGGATTCATATTGTATGATATCTCCATCCCATCAGGTATTTTATCTCCGTCTGTATCGTTATTATTCGGGTCAGTATGATACAATTTTACTTCATTTCCATCTTTCAGCCCATCACCATCTGTATCCGGGTTGTGGATATCCGTACCACATTTTTTCTCCTCATTTCTCGTCAATCCGTCATTATCGATATCGGCATAACGGTAAGAGGCATACAGAACGCCAAATAAGAGAATTAAAAATATGACTGCAAACACGATTCCCTCTTGTCTTTTCATCTTTGCTTATATCCCCACACAAATACAAAAGTTTTATTATGTCGCTCTCAATCATCTCCTGATGGACGAATGGGAATCCTATCCCCTCGATGAGGACAAAGAATACCTCAGACATATAGTAGGCAACTACTTTTCTATATATGATGCAAAAGAAGGAGAGAACGCATTTTACATAAACATTCCTCAGGACAACACTCTCGAAGAAAAATTTGAATCGCTGAGACTCGAACTCAAAGATATGGGATTCATTCCTCTTCTCAGATATGAAGGAGGGGAATACATTCTTCACATATTAAAAAAGCCAAAATTAAATACCAGACCAGAATGGATAAACATTGTCCTTTTCTTTACAACACTGATAACGACAATGCTATCTGGCTCTATCCTTTTTCTCACACAATGGAGCATAAAGGATATGTTGATGCCTGAAAATCTCTTAAACGGATTGATTTTTTTCTCATTCCCCCTGATGGCAATACTGGGAATTCATGAACTGGGACATTATTTTGTTTCAAAAAAGCACAATGTGGCTGCCTCTCTTCCATTTTTTATTCCCATACCTCCAAATCCCGTTCTCCCACTCGGCACGCTTGGAGCAGTAATATCCATGAGGGAGCCAATCCCTGACAGAAAAGCCCTCATTGACATAGGCATTGCAGGACCAATCGCTGGCTTTCTTGTCTCAATCCCGGTATGTATTATCGGCCTGTTCCTCATGCAGCAGAACCCGGTGATAGCAACAGATGTGACAGAAGGCATGACCATACATTTCCCTTTACTCCTGACAGCGCTCAGCCAGTTCTTCACAATCCCTTCAAATTCTGTAATACACCCTACTGCCTTTGCCGGCTGGGTCGGTCTGCTCGTAACAGCGATAAACCTCCTGCCAGCAGGACAGCTTGACGGAGGGCATATTGCGAGGGGGGCACTCAGAGAAAGACATAAATACGCAAGTTTTGCAGCCATTGGGCTTCTTGTGCTTTCATCATTTTTTGGGGGAGGATGGCTATTCATGGCATTTTTCATAGTGTTTTTCATAGGAGCAGGGCATCCGCCTGCACTCAACGAATTTGTGCCGCTTGACGGAAAAAGAAAAGTTCTTGTCCTGCTTTCAATTGTAATATTTGTACTGAGTTTTACACCCATACCCATCTCATGAAATTGGCAGGCAGAAACAGAATTTTTGTAATTTTAATGGTTGAAAGCATACGAAAACGAAAGTTATATATACCCGAGGAGACCAATAGTAATATACATGAGTGTTGTAACTTTGGAAGATCTTGCCATGGCGATATCAAATCGTGTGAAAATTGATGTGGAGTCAGCAATGGGCGATGCAAATTTTGTGATGGACTTGTTTGGATTTGAGGATAGAATAATAGATAATGTGCTTGAACCAGAAGACCGACAACTTTTTTACATACTCGAAGAAGAGGGTATGCTTATTACAGAAAGAGAGGAGACAACAATCTATGACGGCAGGACATGGAGAACCCACTACTGGTTCATAAACAAGGAGATGATTTTGAGTTATAAAGAAGAAAAGGAGAAGAGCGAGAAGAAAAGTAAAGAAGAGGAAGATATCTCGGAAATATATGAAGAAATACCTGATGAGATGTGGTTTTCGAGATAATCAGATTTCTTCTCCCGCAAGTATCCTCTTTACAATGTCTCGAAAACCTTCGAATCCCACTGGTCTGGCAATAACACCTTTTGCTCCTGCTTCCTTCAGTTCCTTTGACCACTCTGTGCCAAAATAGGCGGTGAATCCATATACGTTGGCTTCTGAATCCATTGAAATAATTCTTTTTGTTGTCTCAACCCCATCGATTCCGGGGAGTTTTAAATCCATGACAACAACATCCGGTTTCTTTTTTTTGTCAAGGAGTTCCCTGTAAAGCGTAACGCCTTCTTCACCGCTCATCGCCTGGTATATCTCTACACCAAGAGGGGAAAGGTATTCCTTTATGAGTTCCTGTATAGGCTCTTCATCCTCAACCACAAGTATAATGCTCATATTATCACTCATATTACCAGATACACCTGATTTAAGTCATCTAAATAACATCCGATATATAAATCTATTTGTTTGCGTCTGTTTGCATTCAATCTGCAAATATAATTTCCTCTCTCGTTTCAAGTTCCACCCGGGGCTCTTTTTTAGACCTGCTTGCTTTCCCCCTTATCATCTCGTCATATGCCTCCTCCCCGCCTGCCTTTTCTATTATCTTTTTACCCATCTCTATCTGCTCAACGATACCTGCATTTATCTTGTCAAATGTGCCGGGAGCCAGTCTGTATGCAAGTTTGAGGAGGAAATCCATGCCGTAGGGGAAAGACTCCACATGCATTTCGGAACCAGGAACCGCAGACAGCCATACACCTATTGAATCCTCGCCGAATTTGGTAATCGGCATGGAAGTGGCTGCCTGCCTTTCAGGAGTGGGACCTACGTCCACAACATACCACTTCCCATCCACATATACCTCTCCCTCACCATGCAACATGAAATAACCCATGCTGCTGTACCATTTCTGGAGAAGGGGGTCAACCATGAATGTGCTGTTCCATTCGTCTGTAAGCGTTGGAGTGTAAAGTTTATATCTTGCCTTTATCCCTGCAGCCCTGCACAATGCAACAAATACAGATATCTCATGTATGCATGTTCCTGTACCTCTTCTCAGCGTATCCTCAACCCCATCCATGGGAAGCATCTCCAGCGTCAACTTTCTTTTCGCAAAATTAAATGCAGCCTCTGCATATTCCCTATCGGATTTTTCAAATGCACCCAACTCGTTTGCCAGCGCTATCACCTCTGGCGCATGCGAATTGCAATATCTTGTTGGTCTGAGATATTTTTCATCTGACTTGCAGTATTTCATGCCTTCTTTGTATTCTGGCAGTTCATACCTTCGTGGCGGACGGACATATTTCTTGCTCTCGCTGCCACCCCTCATCTTTTTAAATGTCCCGAGATTTGTTATCAGAACCCTCAATATTGACATCGTCCCCCTTATCATGGATCTTAGATAGGGGCCTCGTGGCAAATACTCCTTTTCTTTAATCTCTCTCAAACCTGTCATCTGCTCACTCTTCCAGAATTAAATAATGTCTTTTCATGCCTGTGCATTTTAACCATTTTAGTATATTTACTTCCTGGTCTAATGCCAAGTATAATATAAAGGGGATTATAAATATTAGCATAAATTCAATGCTACTTCTCCTTGCTGTAAGTGTAATTTATCTCCCTTTCTATAGCCCTGTATAATTTTGCTCCCTGCTCTAGTATTTTTCTTTCCATAAGCACTGCAAGCGCCTCCTCCCCCAGGATTTTAATCAATTCCCTTATCTCATCAGGATGAGATTTTACATACTTAACAACATTTTCTATCGTTTCCTCATCTAACGTTATTTTCATTTCAATCCCCCATAATATAACACAAATCCCTTATATTATTTTTACCAAAGGGGGGAGAAGGAGGGGGAGGAAAAATGTCCCTCCTTCCTGAAAGTCGCTGCAACTCAAGCAGCCCATATGTGCCCGCATCAGGGCGCTTTATAGACACATGGGCATGCCGATTGGACCCTGCTATCAAATATAAAAAGCCCTTGAGGTATATAAATAAAAAGAGGGGGGTTGTCTTGATTTAAAAACCTTTCTGTATATTTTGAATGACATGATAATCTATTTATAATGGGCGAATTTAGCCTTCCATGAACCTGCTGATATTTGACTATGACGGAGTTATTGTCGACTCGCTCAAAATTTTCATGGAAAATTTTATTCTTGCATGTAAGAAGGAGGGAGTGAATGAAATTGCAAACAAAAGAGATTTTTTGGAACTGTTCGAGGGAAATATGTATGATAGCATGGCAAGAAAGGGTATGTCCAGAGAGAAAATACTTCATATTGTATATGCAATGAGAGACGCCATAATAAAAAATCAGGATAATATCAATCTATTCGACGGAGTTGCAGAAGCCATAAAAGAGCTTTCTGTGAATAATAAACTGGCTGTTGTCACCTCTAATGAAACTGCAATTGTTAAAAAATTTCTGAAGGATAGAAACATCGATTATTTCGAAGAAATCATCGGATCGGACAAGGAAGCGAGCAAAGTTAAAAAAATCAAGTGGCTGAAAGAAGAATTTCCCGGGCATGATTATTACTTCATCGGGGACACGGTTGGCGACATTATAGAAGGAAGGATGGCAGGCGCAAAAACAGTGGCTGTGACATGGGGCTGGCATAGCGAGAGTAAATTGATGGAAGCATCTCCAGACTATATTTTCCGTTCTCCCAAAGAATTGAGAGATGCCTTTATCACACGATAATTAGAAAGGCAAAAACAAAAATTTCAGAAGTTTGGTATGCTTCCTCACTATTTCCTTTGCCAGCCTGGAAGGATAATCAATATCGCCATAATCATTTATTGTTTTAATGATATTGGCATCTATTGAATCAAAAATGGCATCAATTTTTTTGTCTTCTGCCTTCAAAAAGAGTTTTCTAAAAAACATGCTTTTCTTTAGTTCTTTCCCGAATTCAGCCATATATTCTCTTCTATAACTGCAATTTCCCCCATCCATGAACTCCTGAATGGATGATGCCAGAACTTTTGCCCCCACCAATCCAGGATAAATCCCCCCTCCAGATGTCGCCTTTACCTGCCCGGCTGCATCTCCGACAAGAAAGATATTTCCTTCGGACAATTTTCCCCGCATACCAAGAGGTATGACGCCTGCATTTTTTCCTCCTTCTTTGACATCCAGCATCTTCAGGAATTTTCTGAAATATTCTTTCAGATTATGCCCTTCCCCCACACCGAGACCTATTCTTGCCCTCCTTCCTTCAGGAATTATCCACGCAAAAAATCCGGGTGCTATGTCTTTCCCCAGAAAAATATCCACAAATTCATCTTCAGTGTCGTAAGGCACGACTGTCTGCATTGCATATACATATTCTCTCACTCCAGGAAAATCGAAACATTCTGCAACTCTGCTTCTTGCGCCGTCTGCGCCCACAAGACATCTGCACTCAATGCTATCTTTTCCTGAAATAACAATTTTTCCATCTTTTTTGTTTGCATCTGAAAACTTCCGTTTGAAAAGATATTCTGCACCCTCTGAAATCGCCATCTCAGCCATCTCTTTGTCAAACATTTCCCTGTCAATCACAAAAGCATGCGTTCTGTCTCCGCCTATCTTTATTTCCCCACCGCCGGGAGAATGAACATATGCTCCTCTTATTTTGTTCATTATCACATCTTTGATGCCAGCAATCTCAAGAACTCTTCCAGTAACAAGACCTGCACAACTTACAGGAATGCCTATCTCTGAATGCTCTTCCATGACTGCAACTCTGTAGCCTGCGCCTGACAGACGGCGGGCTGTTGCACTGCCTGTGGGACCGCCTCCGACTATGAGAACATCGTATTTCATAATATCGCATCAAGTTTAAGTATTCAATCGCCATTTGTATATTAAATTTATGAAAGATGAAAGTGATGAAATGATCGGCATTGCCAAAAGGAAAGACCCGCTGTCTTTGCTATCCAGATTCGTAGCGGATAAGGAAGGCAACCGCATAGGCGAGAGCATATCGCTGTACAACGACCTTCTAATAATAAAGAAGGACGGCGATTACTATGCGATTCCCCTCAAGCATGTCGAACTCAAAAACGAAGAGATTCATCTCAAGGGCATTGTCCAGTGGGAAAAGGCAAAAGAGCTGGCAGAGGAGTGGAAAAAAAATGCATAAGATGGCAATAATTGTCAATGACATCCCGATGTCTGCTGGCAAGATGGCTGCCCAGGTTGCCCATGCAGCAGTAGAATGCACCCTGAAAACCCAAAAAAAGAATCCCTCCCTGCTTAAAAAATGGCTCGATGAGGGGCAGAAGAAAGTCGTTCTCAAGGCATATATCGATGACATCGAATCTCTGAAAAAAAAGGCAGATTCGATGGGATTGTGCACATCTCTTATTCATGATGCAGGGCTGACCGAACTCGAACCTGGCACTCCAACAGCACTTGCAATAGGTCCTGCAGAGGAAAGTAAAATAGACAAAATTACCGGACAACTCCCCCTGAAATGAAGAAGAAAGTACATATTCTGGGTATAGACGACATGCCCTTCTCTTTTGGCGACAAGAAAGTGGATATTGTGGGCGTAATAATGCGCGGAAATTCTTACATAGAAGGAGTGCTCAGAACAACAATTGAAGTAGATGGGAGAGATGCCACTTCAGCCCTCGCAGAACTGATAAACGGAACACGCCACAGGGAGCAACTCAGGGTCGCAATGGTTGACGGTGCAGCCCTCGGAGGATTCAATGTCGTAGACGGAGAGGAAATTTATGGAGAAACGGGACTGCCCATAATAACAGTTACAAAGGAGAAGCCAGATGAAAAAAAAATGATAGGTGCACTCAAAAAGCATTTTGATGACTGGGAAGAAAGATGGAAAATAATAAGCAAAGGGGAGATGAAAAAACTGGAACTGGAATATCCCCTGTATATAAAATGCTGGGGGATTTCATTTGAGGATGCAAAGAACGTGATAAAATTCAGCACAATCAGAGGCGCAATACCCGAGCCGCTAAGGGTAGCACACCTGATTGCATCAGGAATGAAAAAAGGCGAGTCATAAAAAGTAAAAATTTCAGGACATGCATAATTTTATGATTTGCGGCACTTAACCCTCTCTCTTTATTTCTCCTATTATTTCTTCGACAACCCCTATGTTTTCCTCTACGGCAGTTCCCGTAACAATTATATCTGCTCCTGCCTCCACTTTTCTCCTGGCTGTTTCCCCGTCCCTTATCCCGCCCCCTATTATCAGAGGGATGGATATGTTTTTCCTGACTTCCCTTACCATTTCATCGCTTATGGGTTTGTATGGATTGGAGCCTGCGTCCATATAAAGGCAGTGCATGCCTGTGTATTCGGTATAAAGGGCATATTTAACGGCTTTTTCCATATCGTCCGAATCGATTCTGTCAAGATTGGTCTTCATCTCAACTGTTGTCGGCGTCGGAGACGTGCTGATAACGAGATAGCCTGTTGGAATGGGCTTTATCCCCAGTTTTTTAACCACAAGAGCGCCTTCAAGTTGCTCCCCGAATTTGTGTTTGTAATCTTTTGAATTCAGAAGACTCATGAAAAATATGTAATCTGCATTTTCCACAAGAAACTCTTTTGAGTTGGGAAACAATATTACGGGGACATCTGTTTTTTTCTTTATCTCTGAAACTGTTTTATAAACCATTTCTCTTGATGAAACTGTTGTCCCCCCAACCATTATGGCGTTGGTGCCATAATCTGAACATTTTTTTGCTTTCTCTCCAGCCTCTGAAGGCGGCTGCTTGTCAGGGTCAATCAGAGAAAAATGGAGTTTTCCATATCTATCCAACCATTCATTTATGATGCTCATCTTCCCTCTCTATTCATGCAAATAAGCCATCTTTTTAAAAGTTTCTATTTTGCTTCCAGAAATTGAATGATTCTACATCCATCTATCAAGCCCATATTGCTCTCTTGTATCAAGATCTGGCAGGCCGAATGCGCCCTGAATGAAATTTTTAATCAAATCGGTGTACCATTCCATGTCAAGTTCGCTCCTGTCTTTCAGGAGTTCGATTGGATACATGTAATGTATGGGTTTGACCCCGCTCTTGGTCGGATTTTTTATGCCCGGAAGGGGTTTTTTTGTTACGACAAACTTGAATTTTCTCCTGACGCCTATCCTCCCGAGAAGTTTCTCTATTGCTTCAGCCCTCTTTGCGTACACAGACTGGGAACCATTGGGATTTGGTTTATATCTTCCCGGAGGCTGGATTGACTGGACAAGGGTAAAAGCATCCATCCCGAATTTCTCTATATCGAGGGATGCAACCTTCTCCATGGTAATTTTTTTGATGGATTTCTTCACGCTTTCCCTTGCTTCCTCCTCGTCTTCCCAACTTATATTTTCCCTGAGAACATCAAGCATTATGTCTTTCAGAACCATTCTTGCAATATCGGGTTTGTCGCTCCCCTTGAAGTTATTGCCCTTGGTCACCATTTTCACTTTGCCATCCTTTGCGTCGAATATTAGATAATTTTTATGCTTTACAAAAATCATCGCATCATGTTCCTCTGGCTCAAGTTCGAATTCGCTATACTTCAATTCCTCTCTCCATTTCTCATTGCAGAAATTTATTGCATCTATTGCCTTATCGGGCATTATTATCCAGTTCTCTTTTCCCACATCAACTCCGAGGGCTTCAGCCAATTTCCTGGGCGCAGAACGCGAGCATGCTATGTATATACCGTCTGTGTCGCCATAAACAACTCTCGCCCCTCTGCTGTTCAGTATCTTCAACGTATCATTCAATATGTGCTGTCCCTTTGTTGTTATAAGCGCGGCACCCCAGAGATTGAACTGCCTGCATGACACTCTCGGAGCAGACAATATGCCATGTGTACCTGCATTTCTTGCCCCCTTCAGCGATTGATATATCATCGCCAGCCTTTCTCTCTCTGCCCCCTCCGCCTTCTTCATCTCTGCCTTTATTTTGCTTATGAAATTCATTATTCCGCCCATGGCAAGATTGACAAGACCTGGCTCATTAGAAATTTTGATTCCCACCATTATGCCCTTATCCACAAAATCTTCTGTTGCCTCCCTAACCCTGAATCCTGCATTCATGAATTTCTCCGGAACCTTTTTGAGCCAGACCCAGTCGTCAGGCTGCTCACCCTCTCTTGCAACCCTCACCGTATCGGCACCTGCATTCACAGCCCTCAATATGGTAGGATACATTGCTCCAACATCTGCCACAATAACGTTGTACCAGGGAATGAAATGGGAATTTGCATCTCTATCCGGCTTTATGGTCATCCCCCCTGGGAAATGATATGCTATGCTCTTTGTTTCCCTGTCAAAAATCAGATAAGGATATTCCACCCAGTCTGGCATCTCATCCCCGTACTTGGCTATCCTCACTACCTCCTTATTATCCTCACCTCTCGCCGCATTTGCTATCTCCTCCTTTGTTTTCCCAAGTTTTCCGATTTTTGATGCCACACCAAACACCCTGCAGGTCGCAGGCATTATCTTTTTCTGCCTGGAAGCCCTCACCATAGCCATATAATCCCACATTTTTGTGGCACCGGACGGCAACAAAATCTCGAACGGCATGCCTGTGGTGAAGGCAAGCGGCATAGCCTGCTGGAGAAGATACATTGCTATTGCCTCCTGCTCCATTACGTCCTGGCGATTGTAAAGCATTGTTTTGTCATCTACCCCCATTTCCTGAGGAGTGAGATTGAGACGGCCTTCTATATTCACCCCGAGAAAAGCAGCAACACTTCCCAATGTGTACTCATCAAGAGCATAAAACTTTCTTGCTGCCTGATATGTATCGAAACTGGAAGGATAGAAAATCGCGACATCTGTGGGGCTCCCAAAATGGAATGACTGGTCTCTCCTTACGTATTTTTCCATGAAATACTTCAGTTCCTTCGCTTCCGCGTCTGAAAGGACAGACGAATTTTTCAGTATGTGCCTGGCTCTTTCATAGATCTGCAGATTGTCAAAACCAATTATATTGTGGCCTGTTATGATATCTGAATTGCTCAGAACCCTGCATATCTCTATCAGATTTGAAATTTCTTCTTCCTCGTTCCCTGAAAAGATCTGCACAACATCCCCATCATCCTCAATCCTGTCAGGGAAGTCTGTGAACTGAAAGAAGAAATCCTCGCTGTCAAGGTCTTTTTTAGATACAAAAGAAAATTCGAACTGGTGATAACCTATAATATCTATTGGAACTTCCTTCACCTCGCCGTACTGTGTCATTTCAATATCGTAGGCAGTGACCTTAACCTTCCTCTCTCTGCCGCCTGTGTCAAATATCCATTTTCCTTCTGCAGCAAGGTCTGCAAGCGCTCTTTCGGTATATGGAATATCGTGTTCTGCCGTATAGAAACCCATGCGAAAGATTTCATCGCTCACTTCAGGAACCATGTAGGAGCGGGCAGTATACACCTTGAATACCTCCCTATTTACAGATGGATTCCAGAAAGAACGATATGTTTCCACCTCCCCAACACCCTTTATGCGCTCATCCCCTTCAAAAGTTTTTATTATTTTTTCTCTTGCCTTTCCTGCCCCTATGCCAGATGGTGGAAAAGCAAGAAAATATGGTGCATGAACTTCCTCTATGGGCTGGATTTTTCCGCTCCAGTAAAGGTAATGGGGAGAAACGTTGATAAGCATGAAAAATAAATGGCTTGTGCCATATAGATATTTCCCTTGAACCCCTTTCTTTTTAGAAAAGAAAGTGGTTTCATCCCCAAAGAAAACGTAAGGGAAGAGGATAGAAGGAGAAACCGTAGGTGTCTCCTCTTTGGGGTAAAGCACTTTTTCTTTTTTGAAAAGAAAAAGGGCTCTATTGCTCGTGTTCGAGCAGCCTTTTTTTCATTTCAGTTCCATAACCATAACCACCTAGTTTGCCATTTTTCCTGATGACACGATGGCAGGGGATTACTATTGGTA
>VBQP01000062.1 GCA_008297795.1 Thermoplasmata archaeon
TGATATTCTATGGCATCCTCAATATCCTTGCACTTCTTTGCCAGAGAATTTATCTTAAGTCCCCACTTCTTCAGCGACTGAAGAGCCTTCCACTGCGTGTCAATTCCGCCGTAGCCCTCCACCCTGAGTATCTCATAAAAAAATATGTCAAGAGGGCGCTCTGCCGTCTCCCTGGGGTCGAGGCGGCGGAGGGAGCCTGCAGCAGCATTGCGGGGATTTGCCATCGGCTGCTCTCCTCTTTCAATCAATTTTTTATTCAACTCTTCAAAATCATTTATATGCATGATGACCTCGCCCCTCACAGCCAGCATATCTGGTATTTTCTCCTCAGAGCTCCTCAAAACAAGAGGAACTGCCCTTATTGTTTTGATATTCTCTGTCACATTTTCTCCGTTTATTCCATCCCCTCTTGTTGAGCCCCTTACAAGTTTTCCGTGATCATAAATGAGTTCAACAGATAATCCGTCCAGTTTAGGCTCTGCCACATATTCCACCTCACTCACGCCAAGTTCTCTTTTCACCCGCTCATCAAATTTTTTTATTTCCTCCTCTTCCATGGCGGTATCAAGACTGAGCATTGGTTTTACATGACGTACGGTCTCAAATTGTTCTGCAGGCTCAGCGCCAACACGCTGCGTCGGGGAATCAGGCGTGATAAGTTCAGGAAATTTACTCTCCAGCTCCTTTAACTCATTCATCAATCTGTCATACTCGGCATCGGATATTTCTGGTTTATTGAGAACATAATATAGATAATTGTGACGCCTTATCTCCTTCCTCAGTTCCTCTATGCGCTTTTCAGCCTGCTCCTTTGTGACCATGCAACATTCACCACAACATTATTGGAAAAACACTATATATTTTTCTGCCTCGTGAAGTCGAAAATGCTCTGCTGATGCGCCCTCTCCGCCCCCCCTGCGGCATCGCTGTCCATTGCCATTATTTTCTTTGCCCTGCTTTTCCCAACAATCACAGATAATTCCTCCTCTGATAGTTCGAGTTTGCCTGTCATCTCAACTGCCATTCTCGTATTTGCATTGAAAATGCTTTTTACGGTGCTTATCATCTCCCTGCTTTTTCTTCTGGACATATGGGCGTATCTCCCTATTTTTGTCTCAACCCCCCTGCGATATGACCTTGCTGTCTTGCTCGAGCCCATTTTTATCAGCCATGAGGGGAATGAATACTGGCTGTAACCCCGATAAATACGGTTTTTTGATACTGCCACTCCTCCGAACATAAGATTTCTTGCATATCCCCACAACCCGTAGTGCTGCCTTCTCCTTGTTCTCCCGAGAAAAACATCTGCCTTCGAGAGAGAACGGTATGCCATCTCAAGATCTGTGGGGCTTTTATATTCCATGGGGAGATTCTCGTCTATCCACAATATCAGATAATCAGGCGGCTCGTTTATGCTGCTCGCTGCATTCTCTGCTGTCTTGAAATCCCTTGCCCTGAATATTTCCCTTATCCCCCTGAATATTTCCTTTTCCTTGTTTCTGTAGCCAAGCACAGCCACTGCCTCCATGCCAACTTTTTTCCTTCCCTGACAAACTGTCTGCAGGTCATTTATGGCACCTCTCACGTCTCCCTCCGAATTGGAAGCAATATGCCTTACAACTGCATCAGCAATTTCTATGCCTTCATTCCTGCATATGTTCTTAAGCAAAGGCACCATCTCCTCCCCGACGGGCCCGAACTTTATATGCTCGCATATATCCCTGAGAGCATTCCCGCTCCCTTTCACAAGTTGGTAATAGTCGTTCACTATCAGAATTATTGGATGCTTTGTCCGCTGTATCGTATCTATTATCGCCCTTTTTCCCCCCCTATCCGCACTCCCTTCATAGATATTATCAGCCTCATCAAGTATAATCAACTTCTTCCCCCTCCCGCCGGCGCTGGGCAGCACATGCTCCCCAAATCCTGTAATCGATTCATTGACTGCTCCTGAAAGAGCGACTCTCTTTATCACATCAGCATTCCTGTTGTCAGATGCATTGAGTTCTATGACCTGCCACCCAAAATCATTTGCAAGAGCATGGGCAGAAGAAGTTTTCCCCACACCTGCCTTCCCCGAAAGAATTAATGCTTTTTTATCAGGTATGCCCTCCCTCCACCCCTCCCCCCACTTCTTTAATTTCTGTATCGCTATTCTATTACCAACTATGTCATCTAAATTTTTTGGCCTGTATTTTTCTGTCCAGTTTTCCATAACAAACGATTATCTGCCCAACTTCCAGTCAACGCCTGTATCCTCCTCCCAGTATTCCGCGCTTTTCCTGAATTCTTCTCTCACAATATCTCCTAGTTTTGTCGGTATTTTTATGCCAAATCTCTCGTATATCTCCATGCCGTCTTTTGTTATGTATGTGGGATTGAACGGATCAAAATCCAGAGGAAACTTCACAAGCTCGTACTGAAATTCGCCTGTATTGGGGTCTCTTATGCATGTTCTGTAATTGTATTTGTTTATGACGGTATAACTTCCCTGCAATTTGTTGACTATATCCCTATAATAGTTGAGTCCGCTCTTTAGTTCCTCCACCTCCTTCTCCAGTTTTGCCACTTTCTCAACATGCTCATCAAGTTTTTCCCGCAATTTCATATTCTCGTATTTCAAACTTGCTTCCTTTTCAGAGGAAAAACCGCTATTCTCATACGCCATCTTATCTCCTTCCAATCTGCTGAGTTGCGCCTTCAGATATTTATTTTCATTTCTCAATTCTGTTATCCAGTCAATGAGTTTATCATTGGGTATGCCCGCACTCCTCTCGGGATTCTCAAGCAGGTCTATTTTCTGTTTGAGTTGCGCTATGGTGTTGCTGTATTTCTCAACAAGTTCCCTGTATGCATTTATATCTGCATTCACGGTGGCAACTGTCTGGTTTTCATTTCCCTCTGCTATTCTTGCGACCTTTTTTATCCCGTTGCTATCGTTTACCGCCTGCACTTCAGGATTTACGGACGCAACAGGCACCTCAACCTTTACCTGCTGGGTGTTTGCCTGCTCCTCCTCTTCCTCCTTCGGAGTGGTGGTAAAAATCATGATACCGAACCATGCCAGGATGAATGATAGTATCGCAAGTATTGTAAGCGTGGTGAAGTCCATGAGATGTTATAGGGATAGGTATATCTATATTTTTCGTTTCAAAACAGTGAGAAAATGAGAAAGGGAAAAGAAGGCAGTTTGCCCTTATTTTTATCTATTGAAATGGTTGTTCTTCAGTTCTCTGTGAATTTCATCCACGATCTCAGGATTCTGCAGAGTGGTTGTATCTCCTATCTGCTCCTCGCCTGACGCCAGTTTTTTGAGAATGCGCCTCATTATCTTTCCGCTTCTTGTCTTTGGCAGGTCCTCGACAAACAGGATATCGCTCGGTCTTGCTGTAGGCCCTATCAACTTTGAAACATGGTTTATGAGTTCCTTTTTGAGTTCATCTGAAGGCGAGTAACCCTGCCTCAAAACAACATATGCAAATGGAACCTGCCCTTTTATATCATGCGGGATTCCAACAACTGCAGATTCTGCAACAGAAGGATGGTCAACGAGCGCGCTCTCCACTTCTGCCGTTCCGAGGCGATGACCTGCAACGTTCAGGACATCTCCAACCCTCCCGAGCAGCCAGAAATAACCGTCTTCGTCTATGATGGCGCCATCTCCTGTATAGAAGTTGCCGAGCCCGTATTTTGACCAATATTCTTCCACATATTTCTCATGGGCATTGTAAAGTCCGCGCAGCATTGATGGCCATGGTGTTGTTATTACAAGTTCTCCCTTCTGCCCTGGAGGAACAACTCCATTCTCATCCCTCACTTCCGCCTTTATGCCAGGGAACGGGAAAGTTGCCGAACCAGGTTTGAGTTTTGTCACGCCTGGCAGCGGCGTTATGATATGCATGCCTGTCTCTGTCATCCACCATGTGTCCACAATCGGGCATCTTTCCTTCCCGACAACCTTGTAATACCAGAGCCATGCTTCCGGGTTAATCGGCTCTCCAACGCTACCGAGCAGGCGAAGAGAACTCAAATCGTGCATGTTAACCCACTCATCGCCCTTCTTCATGCACATTCTTATCGCAGTCGGAGCTGTATAGAGTATGCTCACTTTGTACTTCTCAATTATTTCCCACCACCTGTCCGGCTTCGGATAATCCAGGGGTGCCCTCATACATTATGCTTGTAACTCCAAGGGCGAGAGGACCATAAACGATGTAACTGTGCCCTGTTATCCAGCCAACATCTGCTGTGCACCAGTACACATCATCCTCCTTCACATCGAAAACCCACTTCATTGTGGTTGTGGCTCCGACGAGATAGCCGCCCGTGGTGTGCATAACCCCTTTGGGCTTACCTGTTGTACCTGAAGTGTACATCAGGAAAAGCAGGTCTTCCGCATCCATTACTTCTGGCTCGCATGTCTCGTCCGCATCCTCCATCAATTCATGCCACCAGTAATCCCTGCCCTCCTTCATATTGACTTCATTTCCTCCCCTCTTAACAACTATGCTCTTCACATCGAGACTTTCTATTCCCTCGTCCGTCTTCTTCTTGTGGTCTATGAGTTTTCCCCTTCTGAAGTAACCATCACATGTTATCACATATTTTGCACCTGCATCAACCATTCTGTCCTTGAGGGAATCTGCACTGAATCCTGCAAATACCACAGAATGGGGAGCGCCTATTCTGGCACATGCAAGCATTGCTATTGGAAGTTCAGGTATCATGGGCAGGTATATTGTGACAACATCTCCTTTCTTTACACCCATGTTTTTCAAAACATTTGCAAACTTGCTCACTTCTCTCTGAAGTTCCTTGTATGTGAACTTTCTTACCTGTCCGTCCTCTCCCTCCCATATGTATGCAAGTTTATCACCTTTGCCTTTTTCTACCCATCTGTCAAGGCAGTTATAAGAAGCATTTAACTTTCCACCAACAAACCATTTGTAATACGGAGGGTTTTCGACAAGCGTCTCATCCCATTTTTCATACCAGTCAACCATCTCCTCCGCCCTCTTTGCCCAGAATGAACGGTAATCTTTTCCCTCCTCATAAACGCTCTCGTCTTTTATCCATGCGTTTTTCTTAAACTCTTCCGGCGGTTCGAAAACCTGCTGTTCTTTAGTTAATTCGCTCATGGTTATCGGGTGGGTAATTAACATATAATACTTAAATTTTTTTGAGAAAAATGTCTGCTGTAGGGGCAATTTTTTTCCAAATAAATATTTTCTACCGCCTTACAAAAATAAAATGATTAGGAAAATGACATAAAGCGCAAGCAAAAATGCACCCTCCTTCTTCCCAATTTTCCTGCTCGACATAACCGACGCTATAACAGAGACAAGTATCAAAAATGGCATTGTCAGGCGCAGCGTGTCCCCGGCACTTATCGGATTTATGGCACCAGCAACCCCAAGCACCAGCAAAATGTTTATGATATTGCTCCCCACAACATTGCCAATTGCAATTCCATGTTTCTTCTTGAGGGCAGCCGCCACAGAACTTGCAAGTTCGGGCAGGGAGGTGCCAAGAGCGACCATGGTCAAACCTATCACAAGGTCAGATATGCCCAAAAGCTCTGCTATCCCGACGCCTGATTCAACAAGAAAGTGGGCACCTATAACAACTGCTGCTGCACCTGTGAAAACAAACGCTATCTCCCTGATATAACTGCCCCCCTCTGCTTCTATTTCCGCATTTTCCCTGTGGGTGCGATACAGGTAAAAAATGAAAAACACATATACCGCCAAAAAAAAGGCAGCGTCATATCTATTCACCACCCCATCAAATGCAATGACACCAAACAGCATAAAAGTCACTGCCGCCATGAAAATCGCATCCCTTCTGGTCTCTTTTGTTGTTTTAAGATTCATTATCAAAGCAGCAATGCCGAGAACAAGGCATATGTTTGCCACATTAGAGCCAATAACGTTTCCTATCGCTATCCCCTCTGCATTGTTGAAAGAGGCGATGGAGGAAACAGCAAGCTCTGGCAGGGACGTTGCAAATGCCACCAGGGTCAGACCTATCATATGCTCAGAAACACCCAATTTTTTTGCAACTCCCGCAGCCCCGTCAATGAAAATGTCGCTCCCCTTAACTAAAAATAGAATACCTGCTGCAAGTTCGATTATGTAAATCAAAGCATCTGTCATTTGCCTTTCAT
>VBQP01000009.1 GCA_008297795.1 Thermoplasmata archaeon
CCACAGTTCCGTTTTTATCAGTGAATATAAGCGGCTCGTTTTCATATACACCAACTTTTAAAAAAATAGTAGAATCATCTGCAGAAATGTCTGTTAAAACAAAATCTGTGCCCAACAAAACCAGGCAGAGGCCAAGTATGAAATATTTTTTCCATGCCCACGCATTGATTATGTTATCCATATCTCCTTCCTGCTCCCAATATATCATAAATTTATTTGGGGTATAAATGGTTATCGCTATTTGAAGAAGTCGCTGAGTGTTGTCTTCTTCACCTTGTCGTTCACAAAAAGGGACTCTGCAGATTTCTCGAATATCAGTATGCGCTGTTTCGTATATTCTGGTATGGAAAATTCCCGCATTATTCTCTTTGCAGGCTCAAGGTATTTTTTTATGGATTTTTCGTGGACTGTGAGCGTAAGGGGTCCGCCGCATTTTGTGCAGACGCCTTTAAGGGGCACTCTCCTGTATTTTTTGTTGCATTTGACACACCTGACCTGCTGTGTTGTAAAAGCCCTCAGATTTCCTATCAGATCAGGCAGGAAGTGAGTCTGTATCACCCTTGCTGCAACATCGTTTTCATCAACCGCCCTTATCTTTCTTGCAAGTTCCAGCTGAGCCTGGAGTTTTTCTTCCATTGTTTTCAGCGTTTTGTATGACGATGACCTCGGCCCCTCTGCAATATTGGCTGTATCATGTGTAAATGCAAATCCATCATATTCCCGCCCTGTGCCTATGCGGTTGGCAACCAGGTCCATCTCATCCTCCACCTCTCTGGGATGAGCATGGTGTATCGTCGCCCTGTAAAAATCCAGGGGATAGCGGGGCAACAGATCCATGCTCTGCGCCTCCTTGTCCACCTCCGAGGGGGAAATCCTTGTAGCAAGAACAAGTGGAAGATCCATATGTCCGCCCCTCTTTTCAGGTATGTATTCAAGTGAAAAATTTATCAGAACATCGAGCAAAAGCATAAGCGTGTCCTCATCACCGTCGCAATTCCTTCTTTTCGCAGCGTGATAGAAAGGATGTGCGTAACACACATCAGCATCGACAAAACCTATTATCCTCCCCACGGCGCCTGCAGAAGTGTGAGGGGACATGCCGACAACAAGCGAGCCCACAAGGTCGGCAGGAGAGGAAGCATTGTAAAATCTGTCCATTTTGTAAAATTTCTCAAGAAGTTCGTCCATGTAATTTGCAACCCTGAGCATGTACTCGCCGCATTTTTTTGACGGTATCAAATCCTGGACCTTCAACTCACATATCTGGTCATCTCTCTCAAGTGGCATGCCCTTCCAGTCCTTTTCATACCCCATCTCCCTCAACTTTTCCACAGAAGTTCCTATCTCGTACGGCTTGAAATGGGTGAGGGGCACATTTGTCATGTCAAAACGTGCAGTGCCATCCTTGAAAACATATACTCCGTGCTTTGCTCTGAGCAACCCTTTTTCGAGGCATTCGGGAGTTTTGTTCTTTGACGAAAGCCCTGCAACCCCCTTCACTTTCTCAGGCATGGAAGTCATTCCCACTCTTTCCTTCGCCTTCTCGACTTCCATATACAATTTCACCTCGTGCAAACTCACCTCTCCCGTAAAAAGCGTCTCGCCGCCGCAGTCGCATATTCTTTTGTAGGTTATTTTCCCGCATTTTCTGCACTTTCTCACTCCAGCCTCAAATTTTACTTTGTTTGCCCTCGCGGCAGAATTCACAAGACGCTCCCTCCCCCCCGCCTCCCCCACAGGGAACAGCACATGAGGGGTGGCTCTCATCGTCCTTTCAGCCGCCTTCTCAGGCCTCCCCATTCTTGTGCCTATGCGCTGGGGCGCACGGGGCATGATTTTTATTCCTGAAAGTTCTGATACCATCTCGACAGGGTCGGACAGCGCTGAACTCCTCTTTCTGACAATTTTTCCGTCCTCGATATCGAAGCCGCAGCACCTTACAATGGCATAGGCATATTTTTCGACAACAATCCTGCCATTTTCCTTATCCTCTCTGTGAAGGGCGCCGAGTTTCAGAAGAATTTCTTTTATTTCATCGCTTTTCTGGAGCATCAGAGAGCCGTCGTAAAATGCCTTTTCAACAGCATCAGAGAGCGCTTTTATTTCTTCAGGAGAGATATCGTGCCAGAAAAGGTTGTATGATGGATGGAGAGGAATGCCAAACTTTTCGGACATCAAGAATGCATCTTCAGGCGATGGGTTTTTTATATCAACCTGATGCCCCAGTTTTTTTGATACAGCATCCTGTGCTTTCCCGTCATCGCCCATGCATCCTGCTTTTTCTTCGAGCTCCTGTACCCACCATTCATAAGAATAACTCGCCTGCGGGAGTATCGCATTGTTTTCCACAAACTCCCCGAAAGGTATGAGTATCTCCCCGAGGTCTATTATTTCCTTCACATCCTTCCTTATCCTTCTCGCTTCCTCAAGCGTATTTACCTGAACAAAATCCCCGTTTTTGAGCAGAACCATGGGCCCCTCTATCGAATCGCATGGCGTGCCTACAGTCCCCTTTCCCGGTCTTTCTGTCTTTATTTGCGTGCCGATTGCTATGAAATCATCGAGTATGTGCATCGCTGCAGGATTTATGGCGGTGGACGCAAGCCCGCATGTCCTCCCTCTCCCGTAGCGCAGGCGAAATCCTCCTTTTGCTGAAGGATGAGAAAAAACAGGTCTCCCTGCAATCAAACTTGTTATATATTTGGAGGAAGGAACAATCTCATTTTTGTTCTCTCCCCCCTCCTTCACGAATTTTTTGAGGAAATCCCAGCCCTCCAGATTCATCCTGCTAACATGCTTCAAAATCTTCGGGGCTTTCAAACACAAACCTTCTGCAATGACAAGGCATGCCCCGCCCCTGACCTGGTTTGTCTTCACCCTTGGCAAATCCCTCTTTCCCATGACCTCCCTGTCCTCTGTGGGCTCACCATTTATACATACAGGACAATTTCTTACTATTGTCTCGATTTCATCCAGGGAAGGCGCATACTGCAGAGATGCTATTCTGTCATATAGCGGTACCTCCTCTTTGTATCTCTCTATTTCATCCTCTGTTGGTTTATATCTTCCTATGCCGAGTTTCCTCCTCACAATATCTGCTATCAAAACGCTCATCGCCTCCGCCGTCCCCCCCGCAGAGCGTATGGGACCTGCAAAGTAAAGTTCTATGTAGTCGCTGCCGTCAAAATTCTTTGCTATCTTCACTTCGGATATTCCCTCTATAGGGGCAACAAGAACTCCTTCTGTTAGTATTGCAAGTCCTGTCCTTACTGCCTGATCGACTGTCTCCTCCACGTTGCTGCCTGCTCCCTCTGCTATCTCTATGGCAACAGATATTGCAGTTTCCTCCCTCCCCATATTTTTCAGATAATGCCTTATCCTTTCTGCAATTCCCCTTGGTCCGACAAGTTCTTCCACTCTTTCCGCAAAATCATTTGCAGTTGGAATCTCCACATCTTTTTTCGGGTCATATCCCCGGCTTCTTGCCTCCCTCGCAATTGAATAATGACGCTCAACCTCTCGTCCTATCTCTGAAAAATATTCCTGAATATTGCCCATCCAAAAATGAATAGGCAGGGGTGTTTAAATGTTATTCGCCTAAGGTCTGACTTTTATCGTTTCCTTCACAAGATTCTCTATTCTTTTGAGGCTCTGGGATATGGACTCCACCTGCTTTCTCTGCTTTTCAGTCAACTGCCCGTATTTACCTTCCTCGAGCAGGTAAAGATATCCCTGCGCTATGCATAGCGGATTGAAAAACTCGTGGGATATCTGTTTTGCAAACATCTTCCTGAATTCCTCGCCTTCCACAGCGCTCTCCTGAAAGGCAAGAACATTCACATATTCATTCCCCTCCATAACACCTGCATATCTCCCGAACATTTTCCTTTTGTTTCCGTTTCGGTCAACGAATGTGAATTCAATATCCTGCTCCTCATCGCCGGAAAAATCAATTGGCTCACCAACGAAGTCGCTCAGCATTCTTCCCCTGACCTCATCTGCGCTGTACTTCATATTACTTATGAAATGTTCGTTCACACTCAGTATTTTTCCGTCTATGCCCACAACAACCACGTTTATGGGTATGTTGTCCATAACTTTCTTGAGAGGCAGTATTTCCTCTCTTCCCTCATTCCCGGAAGGAAGGGAAACTTCTCTGGGAATGAATGGAATGTTTTCAAGGCGTATCAGAAGTTCTCTGCACCTTCTCATGTTCATATCGATTATCTTTGCATCCCTTCTCGCTCCAACAACAAGTTGGGCAAATTCCCTTCTGCCGATTTCATCAAGCAGTCTTTTTTCAGATAAAACCATCAACTTTTTTCTTATCTCCACCCTTCTACTTTCAAGGTCCTCAAGCCTTCTTTTTAGAGAGTTTCTCACCATATCTGCATTCTGTATATACCTGCCAAGTTCGGGATGCGCCTTCGCAATCTCCCCCACCTCCCCTCTGGAGAGCCCTCCTTCGGAGATTATATCCCCGAGTTCCGGCATTTTTGCTTTTAATTCCATCTCCTCTATCATCTCCCTTGCCTCAGAATACCAGAGCGGGACAAATACAAGACCCCTCCCTGTGACATCGAAAGAATCCTTTGACATCGAGATTATTTTCCCCGTTTTCACGTCCTCTATCTCATAACCTGCGACCTTCCCGTTGCTGTCTCTTATCACTTTCTTCACCACTCCCATCTCCTCCCCCGTGTCTTCAAAATATGCAACAGTGCCGGATCTGTCATCGCCCCAGAAGGGCCAGACCACCCTCTTAAATTTCTCCCACAAAATCTTCAATTTACCCATCATATATCACACCTCTTTAACATGACTCCATAATCCTTTTTCTCCCTCAAATAATGAATTGCATATCCTGGCAACCAGGAAAGCAGGCAGGCAGGAACAGCCATGACCGCAAAAATGAATAATATGACTCCCCCTATTGTTATGGCTGACGAGAGAGGGACAAAAATTGAATGATTTGTACCGAATATGTGAACAAATGAACTTCCTGCAAATGCTATAGAAAAAATACCATCTGTTAGAAGAGCAGAGAACATTATTTCAGCCCTCCACCTGCATCCGATTGCATAAGCAACAATGCCCCCTGCCACAGAGGCAATGAAGAGAAGGCATATCAGGCTCCTGCATATGTAAAAATATACAGGAGCGATGAGAACAAAACTGGTGAGAGATGCAATTGCCGGCTTTTCTATCCTGAAATCGACCCAGTGAAGTTCTCCGTTCATCCACCTGAATGCATCAGCAAATTTTCTGCCCACATTGAAAGAAGGGATTTTTGAATAGAGGGGGTGAAGTTTAACATGTAATGGAAGCATTGCCCATGAGAGATATCTTCTCTCGAGCACATATCTCTCCAGAATTGCAGATATTCCCAGAAGAATTATGAAGGATATTACTGTCATAATGACCGCAGAGATTGCCGAAAGAATAAAAACAGCCTTTGCCGGCTCTTGATTGTAGAAAAATTTTACTGCCCCATAAGGTATGACCATCCAGTACGGGGAGGAATATATGTATATGCTGCCCGTATAGATGCCTGCATCTGTGCCTGGCGGGATGTATGCAGTAACGTTACCTGACAACTTCTCTCCATTCTTCAGAGTGAATATGCTGTTGCCATACTGAATAAAAGGCGTGATATTGCCGGATGCAAACACCATGCCTCTGACAGGAAAAAGTGATGGATTTACAACGCTGAGCGACCTTGGAAAAGAAATTTCCCCTTCCTCCATGTTGCCAAACGATATGGCACTTTTAGGCGCTGCCTTCCCGACGCCGAGAGATGCGGTCATGCGGTCGTAGGAAAGTGAGCCTGCAACCATCAGAAAAATAAGGTAAAAAATCAGAATGTAAAAGAATATTCTTTTTGAAGAGATTCTTTCGGGCCCGAATATGTGCTCTCTGAGCTTCTCCTTCATGGTTTTCCCATTCTCGGGAGCCCATATTATCACACCAGCCACAAGGATGGAAAAGGAAATTGCAGCAGGAGCAAAAATGATGTAATGCATGTCTGACTGGGGCTTCCCCCAGGACATCGGCTTCGATAATTCAATAAATGCAGTCTGTATAAAAAGCCATGGATAGCCTGCAAAGGGTATTTTCAGCGGCTGGCTTCCAACCATTATTGCTTTTCCCTCCAGCATTCTGTCGTTTATGGGCGGCTCCGGCACGTGGGGACCTGCCTGGTCCGTGTAGTTGTTTGCATCACCCTTTGTTATGAGTTCGGTCTTTCCATCATATACGATTATTGACTCCACCCTGTGAGCAACAAAAACATCTTTCCCCCAACTGGTGGCACTTTTGTAAATCACAATATCCCCTTCACGGACATCATCGATGCTGCACGGAACCCAGGGCAGGACATCGCCCTTGAAGAGAGATGGTTCCATTGAGTGAGATGCAATAACACTCATCGGGAAAGGTGTTCCTGCAACTATGGAAAGAAAACGTCCCACTATGAGTAAAATGAGAGAGACAAAAAGAATATTTCCGATAAATTTCTTCAGGTTCAACCTCATGTTACACCATATAAGTTACATCAACTTTCACATAATCTGTTGCGAGGCGCGAATAAAAATTCCAGAAAAACCGGAAACTCGGTGAATTCTGCACTGCCAGCAGAGTTAGATTGCCGCTGCCGTCGATATAGTTATTTACTCCCGAAGAGATATTTGCCTCAAGGTAAACCTCCGGATATGAGTTCGTTGAATCAAGAACTTCATATGATGCACCTGTATGATTCCATATGTAGAAGGTTAAGCCGTCTGTCAGTATATCATGCCTTCCTATGCCATTCCATACTATATGAAGCAGGGTTATGTTGTTCTGATATATGTGAAAAACGAATCTGTGCGATGCATAATTCCACATGGAAGCCCTTTCAACCTGAAAAACCCCGTCATCGGATGAAATTCTGCTGTATTGGGCAGTATTGAATTCGGTTGATGGAACACTGTTTGTGGGAGGGGGATTCTGAGATACATCTATTCTGTAAGCCCATCTATCCACACCAGCCCCTGTGCTGAAATCATATGTTGTCGTATTGTAAGATGCTCCAGATACTGTATAAGAAGAAGATATGCCCGCTTCTGAGTACTGGTTTGCATATAAAATTGTAGAGTATGCACTGCCTGCAAAAATTGCGGATATTGAAAGGGCAAATAATAGCGCCAATTTTTTTCTCATCCTATCTAACCTGAACTATTATGGATGCCAGGAAGGCAAGCAATACTGCAAGACCAATCAGCAGCAGTAACTTCTTTTTCATTCCCATTTTAGAGAATGGAAAGAGGGGGGATAATTAATATCCCCTTCAGTGTGTCGTTGCTTCGAAGTCAAATGTTATTGTACCGCTGTAAGAACCTGCAGATGCGGTATCCGGAATGTCTATCGATATCTGTACCCACACGTAGTCATCTGTTCCGCTTGTTGCAGATGCAGTGCTCTCTGTATATCTAACCTGTGCAGTTCCGTCCCATGCTGTTGTTATGCCGCTACCCATATTTGAGGGGTCGCTGTTGCCTGCGGCAAGAGTCCATGCAGTCGTGTCTCCAGGCGTAACATCGCTTCCCTTATTCCACATGAAAACACTGCTTGCATCATTCTCTGCCTTCGCTGTTGGATTGCCGTGTAGCCATATCTGGAGATAGTCTGCGCCAAATGTCGGAGAAACCTCTATGTCTGTTATGTCCACACTGAAGTTTTCCTCGTTTACAATTGCAAATGCTGCAGTATATGTCTTGTTAACCCCCTTCGTAAGATCTCCAAAGTTAAGTTTCAGAGTGGTATTGCCTGATTCAGCCCTCAGCACCCTTATCCCGTCAGTTGCGTTGTCGCTTCCCACAAATCGTATGAATCCGTTGGAAGGATGGTTTATGCTGTATTCGTAACTGAGTTGTGCCCTCGCATACTGTGTTGCAACAACAGCGGATACTGCCACCATTGCCACTGCAATCAACAATAGTTTCTTTCTCGTTCCGTTCATGTTTTCCTCCTTTTTGACCTCGCAGGGTGAGGTTCCTTTTTTATTTCCGCCCTGCTCCGTTCCATAAAATCTCCCTTTCCCTGCATGCAGGAAATCACCTCTATGAAAAAATAAGGGAGATGACAATAATTTGATGTAACGACAGCCATGTCTCCTATATAAGACTCCACATTCACATATGTACCCAGCATCTCATCCCTTCGGAGAAAAAGAGGACATCGGATTTAATACTTTCTAAATTTTTCCTTATAAATTAAACTATCTTCTGCCATTCAGGATTATTACGCCACTGCCCACCATATACATAACAATATCTGCCTTTATATCTGAAAAAAGCTGGAATATGTAAGCAAAAAACATGAAAAACGCTTCTACAGGCTTTATGTTTGACGATGCGTCCCCTGCATATTTCATGAGCCACACAAGGTCAGATGAAAAAACATAAAGCACCATAAAAATAAGAAGAAGAGCAATAAGTTCCACCAAAACCTTGTCCCGCCTCATGATTCCTGGCATCCAGCAATTATCAAAACGGCATATTTATATGATTATGTTTTTTCTCGGGCGGTCAGCACCTCGCATCCATCTTTCCTTACAAGCAGGGTATGCTCCGCCTGCGCCACGATGCCGCCATCTGCCTCCACAAGTTTTTTGTATGCATATATCGCCCTCCTTCTCAGCATAAAAGCAAGAGACATGTTTATTCTATCCTTCCCGACTATGTCTGCCATCCACCTACCTGCAAAGGGAAGCCCATCAAATCTTTTTCTCATTTCATCTGCCAGCCTTCCTCTGGCTCTCTCTTTCAGATGATAGATGTTGCCGTTTTCTGCATCAACAACATATCCTCTGCCGTCTGTGGCGAATGGCTCAATTGCTATTACTTCTCCTTCCCTCAGTTTTCTGCCGTTGCTGTTTGATACGTTTGGAATGGAAAGTCCTGCATGGAGGTTGTATCTTTCAAGAGAATGCCCCTGCAGGTTTTTCACAGGCTTCAGCCCGTACGAGTTTATCTTTTTCTCTATTGCCTCCCCTATCTCGGATATGGTGACTCCTGCCCTTACAATTTCTATTGCCTCATGAAGAGCCTCTTCAGCCGCCCTTATTATGTGTTCATTTTCATTGCTTCCAACTTCAACTGTCAGCGCCGAATCGCCTATGTATCCGTCAACATGAGAGCCTGCATCGAGCTTGACCACATCCCCTCTTTTGAATTTCAGATGGTCGTTTAGGGAAGGTGTGTAATGCGCCGCTACTTCATTTACAGATATGTTTACAGGAAAGGAAAGACGTGCCTCTTTGGATATTATTCCTTCTATTTTTTCCGCCACCTCTATGTATCTCACTCCTTCCCTCACCATCTTTGCCCCTGCAGAGAGCGCCTTTCCGAGAACCCTTCCAGCCTTCCTGTAGTTCCCATATATTTCCTCATCCATGCAATTCCTCCTCGCTTATTGCCCCTTCTCTGACAACTTTTATTGCCCCTTCTGAAACATCTACTATTGTGGATGGGACTCCTTTCAGTTTGCCCCCGTCCAAATACATTTCTACTTTATCTTTCATCTGCTCTCTTGCATCCTCAACCGTCGAAGGGGCATCCCTTCCATGAATATTTGCACTTGTGGCAGTCAAAGCACCTGCAACTGATAAAAGACGAATTGCCATATCATTTGAAGGAACCCTAACTGCTATCTTTTCTCCTGCCACAATTTCAGGCACGCTTTCCCTCTTTCTCAATATGAGAGTCAGGGAGCCGGGCAGGAATTTCTCTGCAAGTTTTTCTGCAGTTTCATTCATAATTGCCACATCCTCTATTCGCGATACACTCTCGACAGCAACGGGAAGGCAGATACTGGCAGGTCTTTTCTTTATTTCATAGACCTTCCTCACCGCATCTTCGTTGTATATGCTTGCGCCGAGAGCATATAAAGTATCTGTTGGGTAGACAATGACTTCCCCTTTTTTAATCACATCTGCGGCTTTCTCAATTTCATTCATCTTTCTTCAGCAAATCACCGATAGTGAGTCCTCTCACATCCTTCTTTTTTATTATTGCAGGTTTCACATCATGGAATAAAACAATATTCAGCAACTTCTCAATTTTTTTAGCCTTTTCATCTGACGGACGGAGTTCCTGGTTCTCGATTTTTGCGACTGTATTCGTCTTTTCACCTATCATGGCGCCCAACTGCTGGCGCGTCAGCCCTCTGTTCTCCCTTGCTTTCCTTATTCTTTTGCCCCAGTCTGGCACAATTTCCTTGTCCATTTTTTCAAATATGTCCTTTCCATAATATTCCTTTTTAGAGGAGGGTATCGATACTGGTACTTTCCTTTTTGGCACAGCAACAGGTTTTCCATATGCAGCACACGAACTGCATACCATCATTTCAGTGCCCTCTATTATAACCCTCTGAAGTCTGTCCTCCTTTCCACAAAGTTCGCATCTCATCAACATGGCAATGTGATTAGTGAATAAGAATTTATCGGGCTAAGTGCTCAGAGGCGAGTAATAATATTCTCCTGCAGCCTTCTGCTCACGGTCGAGGCGAGAGTCAGGCTTGTTCACTCTGGGGCGGTTGCTCTCCTCATCTCTTCTGAATGTCACCCCTAACTCCTTCAAAAATATGTTCATCCCTGTGCGCAGGTCGAAGGGACCCATTCCCCTACCGCTGACTCCAGGCTTTCCAGTGAATACCATCAGAGACTGGCTCACCATATCAATGAAATAAACATCGTGGTCAACCACAAGTGCAGCCACTCCTTCCTTTTCCATGACCCTGCTTATTACCTTTGCCACGCTCATACGCTGCGAGGAATCGAGGTATGCAGAGGGCTCGTCTATGAGGTATATGTCAGCCTCTCTCGAAAGGCAGAGCGCTATGGCGACTGTCTGAAGTTCCCCTCCCGACAGTTCCCTGAGTTTTTTATCATACAGTGTGTGTATCCCCAGCGGTTTCACAATCTCTCTCTCATAAAAGGGGTTCAGAGATTTGCTGCTCATGAAAACATCTCTGACAGTACCATCCACCGCCTTCACATACTGGGGCTTGTAACTGACCTTCACCTCTGCATCCACCTCCCCCTCCGTAGGCTCTATCACGCCTGCGAGCATTTTAACAAATGTTGTCTTTCCAATGGCGTTCGGACCAACAACTCCTATAACCTCGCCTTCATGAATTTCACCTTCCTCTGTCTCAAGAGTGAAATTATCAAACTCCTTTCTCAATTTATTGAATTTTAGCATGGTATTGAGTTCCTTTTTCTCCCTCGGAGGATGTGCCTCGAATTTTATTTCCTCCCCGAACCTGACGTTCTCCTCTTTGAGATATCCTGAGAGATACAGATTTATACCATGCCTGACCGACTTGGGCTGCGTGACGATTCCATAAACCCCTTTCTTCCCGTATATGAGATGAACGCTGTCTGCAAGGAAGTCAAGAACTGCAAGGTCATGCTCTATAACCATCACCATTTTATCCTCTGCAAGTTTCCTTATCTCTTTCGCCATTTTTACCCTTGACTCTATGTCGAGATATGAAGAAGGTTCGTCAAAGAAATATATGTCTGCATCCTCTGACATTGCGGATACAATGGCAACTTTCTGCAGGTCACCCCCCGATATTTCCCCCATCTTCCTCCCTGCTATTTCCTCCATCTCAAATTTTTTTATTGCCTCATCTGAAACAAAGTCTCTCACCACCCCATCTGCCGTGGCAAGTTTGTCAACGTACTGTGTCTTGAACGAAACCTTTATGTTGCCGGCAAAAAGTTTGCTCATGTAATCATACATCTCCGTGCCCTTCCAGTATTCAGCAACATCTTCGGGTGGCATCTCCCAGTTGCCCAGATTTGGCTTCAACTGCCCTGACAGTATATTTATCGCCGTCGTCTTTCCTATTCCGTTCTGCCCCAGTATTCCCACAACTTTTCCTTTCTTAGGCACGGGGAGGCGGAAAAGGCGGAAAGCGTTCTCTCCAAAACGATGAACCATATCCTCTTCCAGTTCATCGGGAAGATTTTCTATATGTATCGCATTGAACGGGCATTTATGGACGCATATCCCGCATCCAACGCACAGTTCCTCCGATATGATGGGCTTTCCCGTCTTCTCGTCCATCACTATTGTCTCGTCCCCGCTCCTGACGCGCGGGCAGTATCTCACACACTCCTGAGAGCATTTCTTCGGATGGCATCTGTCGCTGTTAAGAACTGCTACCCTCATTTTTCCACCCTTTGTAACCTGCGTATCCAACTATTTTATCAAGGGATGCAACAGCCCTCGCCGGCTCTTCCAGCAAAGGTATCCCGTAATCTGCCATTATGCGCGCCTGCTCTTTCACCACTTTTCCCCCCATTGCCACAGCCACGATTGGCTTGCAATTTTTATCTTCCACTCCGACAAGCCTCTTCAACCCGTCATGAAGTTCCTTCACAGAGTCAAGAAGAGGGGCGTCCTGGAAGACAAAGAATGGCATTATTATGTCTATGCCCTCATCTTTTTTCATTGCCTCAATGCCTTTAAGGAAATGTCCTGCATTTGCGCTCCCTGTCAGATCAAGAGGGTTGGATATTATGGCGAATTCTGGCAGGCCCGAAATTTTTTCCTTTTCCAGTTCGGGGGCGCTCAAATTTTTTGAATGATATATGTAATCTGATGCAATAACGCAGGGACCTGCACCGTTTGTTATCATCCCAACTCGCCCGCCGCCTGGCAGCGGCTGCGTGGCAAGTATCCTTGTTATATCATAAAATTCCTCGAAGTTGTCTGCGACTATCGCCCCGTACTGACGTGCAGCACCTTTGAATATGCTGTAGTTCGTAGCCATTGCCCCCGTATGAGAGGCTGCCGCACTTTTGCCAAGAGGGGTTCTTCCCGACTTAAGTATAACAACAGGCTTGTCAGGGAGCCTGTCCATAAACTTTCTGCCGTTCTCCATGCTCTCTATGTACATTGCTATGACTTTCGTATCCTCATCTCTGTCAAGATATTCAAACATGTCTATTTCGCTCACATCTGCCTTATTTCCATAAGAAACAAATTTTGATATGCCAATTTTTCCGGCAAAGTTTTCCAGTAGCCCTATGCCTATTGTACCTGACTGCGTGAGAACCGCAACGTTTCCTTCGCCTGGCAACTCCATATCTTTCTGAAAGAATGTATTGAGCCTGTTTTTTGGATTGTATATCCCTATGCAGTTTGGACCTATTACCCTGATTCCGTACTTTCTGGCGATGGCGACCATCTCCCTTTCCATTTCTGCATTCCCCACCTCCCTGAATCCGCCTGAGATTATGACAATGCCCTTAACCCCCTTCCTCCCGCAATCCTCGACCACACCGATTATTTTTTCAGACGGGACAGCGACAACTGCAAGGTCAACCCTTCCCTCTATCTCGCTGACCGAACTGTAGCACTTTTTCCCGAGTATTTCTTCAGCAGAAGGATTCACAGGGTAAACATCTTTCCTGAACTCTGCCACATTCCTGAGAATCTCATATCCTATCTTACCGGGACGGGAGGAAGCTCCGACTACCGCCACTCCCACCGGATTAAAAAATTCATCCATGGACGACTATTCTTCTCCCACGACTATTACATCCCTCACTGACTTCACCGAGTCGAAAGGAAACAGCAGATAGCCCTCCTCGTCCTGCTGATAAAGCCGCGGATCTATTTTATCCGATGGTTCTACGAGAAGATTCTCCAGTTTTCCTGTTTTCTCATTGACGGTTATGTTGCGTAGTGTGCCAAGATACATGCCCTCATCGCTCATGACTCTTTTGCCCCTTAAATCATTCTCCATTACTTTCATTTTTTCCACCTTCTTGAATAGGTATGTGCTTTTTTAACTTTTCTTTTAACAGCCGCCCTTTTATATATCTTACCTTAAAGTGCAGATGCAATGCAAAAATGAAGGAAAAAGATAGGGTGTTATTTGCCCTGCCTTTTCCTAAGAAACGCTATTGAGACTATCGCTGCTGCTGCAAATGCAAACTCAAAGCCAGGCGTCTTACTCTTTTCGTTATTTTCTCCGTCTTCGCTACTGGTACCTCCGCTTTGCTCTCCCGAATTTGTTCCGTATGATATACCATTTGTGGAAAATGAGGGCACTGTTTCGTATTTTGCCTGGTTCCATTTCGTTTCCTGCGAATCTTTGAAAGCCCTTGCATAAACAACGACTTTGCTCACCTCACTCTCTCCTTTCAGCATGTCATATGCCCAGTTGTAGTCTGTCATTGGATATGTTCCACTCATGTTGAACTCCCATTTGTTCCAGTTTCCATCAGTGGAATTAAAAAATTCGTTAATTGAATAACCCCCGAAATCCTGATTGAATTCTGATGGGCCCACTATCCAGCTTCCATAGTCATATGTGCCGTTTTTGTAATAAACCACAAAGGTCAGCGAAACATGGTCGGCGCCATTTGTTGTTCCTTTGACAGCAACATGCCCGCTTATCATGTTTGCATTCTCTCTGTGCAGTTCATATTCCACATGCGTTATGTCAATGCTTATGCTTTCGTCTGTTGCATCACCCTTTGTGGGATCTTCTGAGGGGTTACCACTATTGTTATCATTGTCGCCATTGCTACCTGTATTTCCTGCCTCAGAAGTAAAATCATATTGCTGGCTTCCATAATATTTACCAGCAAAAGCTCGGAATGAGAAATGCTGCCAGCCAGAGAACAATCCCGACGGCAATTTAATGGAAAGAGTGTCGCCATTTATACTGTAATCCGGTTGCCCGCCCGATGTGCCACCAGCATAATAAGCTAGCCCATTTGAATATACTGCCCCTATTTCCTCATTGCCATCTGTGGCAGTTACCCAGTATGCATATTCGTCATTTATTTTCCCTGCAACTTTTATGTGCACTACAATATTACTTCCCTCAACAGTTGTCCATGCTTTTGTTATGTCAATGTCGGGATTGCTCACATCTCCCTGTGCGTCGTTCACTTCCAGTTCAAAATCTGTTGCTGCTGCAAGCGGCAACATCATTAACAGAGCCAGAAATATTGCCATCT
>VBQP01000010.1 GCA_008297795.1 Thermoplasmata archaeon
TAATTGAATATTTCCTATATTATTGTTATCATCTGTTACCATCTGGCAGGGTCGTCAATTAATTCGATGAATTTAAAATCCAATCCTGTTCAGGCATCATGGAGAATTGGCAAAAGGTCGAGTTTATTCTCGACAAAGGGAAATTTGCCGGAAACAAACATTAACCGGGAAAAAATACCCCCTGATTCGTTATGTAACTCAAAAATATCCCGATTTTGGGTATTTTTTAAATCCCTCAAAAAATTTAGATATGTTTTTAATAAACCTTTGCTTATTGATTCTGGATACGGGGCTGGTGGTAATTTATTACCCCTCCCTCCCCCCTGTATCCTTATTATGTTTTGTTCAGCAGTTCGTCTATTATGGGTTTGAGTGTTTGGGTGTTTGCGGGCCAGTTTGGGGGTATATCAGAGTAAAAACTTAATCCCTCGTGTGTAAAATGGAGATTCCCTTCCTGGTCAAATATGCATAGTGTGGGAATTCCGCTTTTTCCGTATTTCGCCCATACACTGCCGTCATCCATTCCAAATGTCCAGTCAAGATTGTATCCGTAATTGGCAAATGAGTTCCTGTAGTTCCGGAGTTGCTGAGAAGTTTCCTGAGAATCAACATCCAGTGATATTATGTCCACTTCATCTCTGGTGTAATTTTCATAAACCTTGCGGAGTTCCAGCATCTCATACTGGCATGGCTGGCACCATGTAGCCATCATGTCGAGGATAACGACTTTTCCTCTGTAATCTTTCAATTGTTCTTTCTCACCATCGATGGTTGTGAAACTGAAGTTTTCTCCCGTGTCCGTGGCACCCGAATCTTTACCTCCTTTAGAATCTATACAACCCGAAAATGCTGAGGTGGCAAATATTGCAATAGCCACCAATGCGATAATCTTCTTCATAGATATCTTTCCACCCAATCTTTGAGCATGTCGGGGGGCAGTGCGCCTATGCTCCTGTCGACAAGTTCACCGTTCTTGAATAACAGCAGTGTTGGAATACTCATTATGCCATACTTTGAGGCAGTAGCCCTGTTCTCGTCTGTGTTCAACTTTGCAAATACAACTTTCCCTTTCATTTCCTTTGCAAGTTGCTCTACGACAGGGGCTATGAACCTGCAGGGGCCACACCATGGCGCCCAGCAATCAACAACAACTATTGGATACTTATTTACAACTTCGTCCAGACTTTTATCTGTAACTTTTACAGGCTTACCAGGCCATTTTTCTCCATCACCAGAAATTTTTTTGAGCAGTTCTTCCATCTTTCTCTTCTTTATTCGTTCCACTTCACTTTCCATGTGGGGGAGAATATGGGCCACATATATAACGTTTTTGCATAGTTTTTGCACAAACGATAAATATTTGTTTTGTATCTTGCATTATGAAATACGTGCCTGGAGAAGACGAAATAAAGTGTTCGGACATATTCCACTATCTGCTCGATTTGAACGAACTGGATATGGTGGTGTATCGCCATCTCTCATCAGATACAAAACGTGCAGATGAACTTGCGGAGAAAATAGGCAAAGACAGGAGCACAGTTCATCGCTCTTTGCAAAAACTCATATCATGCGGATTGTGCAAGAGGGAAAGGCATCTGCTGGACGGAGGAGGTCATTATTATGTCTATACTGCGGTTCCGCCTGATATTGTGAAAAAGACAGTTAAGTCGTGCATAGACTCGTGGTACGAAAACATGAAAGATGCCCTAAAACATTTTGACGAGGAATTTTTCGGATAATCCATTCACAAATTTATTCACAACCCCAACCTTTCTATGAATTGCTTCATATTCTCATAGTGGGTTCCCTTCCAGTAAATTCGTTTGCAGTTGGGGCAAATCCAGAATTCATCATGGCTTTCATAGGCGTGGGACGGCACTTTCCCCTTTGCGTACTCCTTGCTTATTTTTTTTACGGGAATATTGCATACTGTGCACCTGCTCAAATAATTTTTTCTGTCAATGTCAATACCCAGAGAATTGACCACTTTTTTTATCTGGTACTCGAGTTCCGTGCCATCTATAAGTAATGAATTCTTATACCTTGATGATAACTCTCTATCCCTTGTGAGGAGCACTCTGTCCTCTCTCTCTGCAAGTTCAATGATTTCGTTATCATTTCCTTTCTCTGCATATGCAGCATCATATCCCATTATGCGGAGCCACTTTGCAAGAGTGCCCAGCATCTGGTCGCATAAAAATTTCATTCTCAGAGAATTTTCAATTTTATTATGTCATGATGGCGCTTTGCTATCTCTCTCAATATGTTTATGTTCCTCCCGTTTTTGCCGATAGCCTTTCCCTTATCGCCCTGCGTTATTGTAACATTCACAATTGTGCCATCTTCCCCCTCCATCACCACCACTTCATCCAGTTTGTATGGTTTGAATAAATTGGTTATGAAAGATTTTTTGTCTTTGTCATACTCAACAAATTTAACTTCTTTCTTAAGCATTTTTTCAAGACTTTTTATGTTCTTGGCATTTTTCCCTATCGCCTTGCCGAGTTTCCCTTTCTCGACTATGAATGTTATCCTGTCCTCTATCTCTATGCAGTCTATTATGGGCGCCCCTGTGATATCCTCTGCAAGGGCTATATAATGCATTTCGTCATTTGACAGTGTTATCTTCATTTATTTCCCTAACTCCATTATGTTTGAAGAGCCTTCATCCACTATAGCCATAACAGATATGCTGAAAGGTTTTTTGCACAGATTCCCGAGCTCCATGCTTTTTCCTCCATAAACGAACACAGGTTTGTCCCCTGCAAGTTCCATGACCTCTTTCTTTCTGGGACAGTCGCTGGACACAATGAACATCTTCGCATCGTCTCTTTTCATTGCCTCCTTGAAACCAATATACACTTTTCCTGTAGATAGCACTCTTCCCAACTCTTTTGCCATATCCATTTTATTCACCTTTTTTCATTTTACTTACGTCGACAGAGAGTTCTACCGAGCCTGTTCCAAGTTTAATGGGCTGGCCCACAATAATATTTTCTGCCACTCCTTTCAGTTCATCAACCTCTCCTCTTTTGGCTGCTTTCAAAAGATGATTCACTGTTATCTCAAAGGCAGCCCTTGCCATAACGGAACTTTTCTCGCCGCTGACGCCCTGCCTGCCTATGGGGCGGACTGTGCCGTCTGCGGTCATTGTATCTGCGACAAGCATTATGTGGCGTATGTCAACATTCAAACCTTGCTCCTGGAGGGTGTTATGGGCTTCGTTTATAATCGCATTTCTCGCCGCCTCCACGCCGAGAACCTTGTATATTGCATAAATATCGTTTGTTGTTGTCCTTGTCTTATCCACTCCTTCCATTGCAAGTATTTCTTCAAAATTGCTGCCCTCAGTGTAAATCACATATTCCCCCTTCTCCTTTCTTATTATTGCTCTCTTTATCCCATCTATGCCCTTTATCTTGACATTCTTGATTTCTTCGCTTATTCTCTGCAATTCCCTGTAGGTCTCCTGTGTGGGAATGACCTCTATGTTATCGCCCACCACATTTATTTTCGTTCTCTTTAGCGGCTTGAAACTCTTTTCAATATCCTCAATGGTTATGTCTTTCCTTTCTATCGCCTTTTTATTTGGCTTTACAATTACCTTCATATTCCCCAGATCTGTATTGACCTCTGCAACGTTGATCAGACGGGTAATCTCTATTTTGTTTGCAATCTTCTTTGCCATATCCTTATTGACTTTATATCCGCCCTCAAGATAGACAGTCATCATTGGCGTGGATGGTGACTTCCTCGCATCAACAATCTCAATAAGGCGGGGCAGCCCCAGGGTAACGTTTATTTCTGCCACTCCTGCATAGTGGAATGTACGCATTGTCATCTGAGTTCCTGGTTCCCCAATCGACTGCGCCCCCACTATCCCGCATGCCTCCATTGGATCCATCATCGCTCTGTTGTAGTTGTATACAACCTTGTCTATCAATTCCTTCAGTTTTTTCTGCGGCAGTTCCTTATCCACAATTTTGATTATTATGTTATCAATCACAGAGCGGGGAAGGAATTCTTCAGAATCATCGAGTATTTTCTGTATTTTTTTCCTCAATTCGGCATTTTTCTTGGGCTCCTCTATGGTGGGCGGAGGAACCTCCTCAGCCTTGGCAAGTATTCCACGTGCATCAAGTGAGCCCACCTCCTCTTTTACCTTTGAAGCGGTGCTTCCAATGACCTTTTTAAGTTCCCTCTCAGATGCCACTCTCAGGTCCAGTTTACTTCTGTATCCTGCCTCGATAAGTTTTTCCGCCTTTGATGGCCCTATTCCCTCTACTTCAGAAAGTTCTTTTATTGCCTCATCTTTTGAAGGGGTGAGATAATTTTTTATTATGATTGCGTACTTTTTTCCTATGCCTTTTACGTTTGCTATGGCTTCTATGGGCTGAAGCTTCAATTCAAGCATGCTCCTGAAGCCAGCGTCATAAAGAGCCTCTGCCTTTGATGGCCCTATCCCTTTTATCTTTAAAAATTCCTTTATGATTTTCTCTCTTTCATCCCCGGTTTTCTTTATCTGTGCCTTAACTCCGACTTTACCGAGTATTTCCTCTGCCTCCTTCTTTTTAAAACCCAGTTTGCGTATATCGTCAACACTGGCTTTCTTTAAAGATGCGACAGTAAATTTCTCTGAAAGTTTTTTTGCCTGCTCTTCCGTTATCCCTCTTTTCATGAGTGCTTTCATTGTGTCTTTTTTTGCCATCAGAGCACCTCCCTTAGGATGTCTTCAATATCGACTGCATCCCCGCGTATGCTTTTTGCAGGGTCAACTCCATCCTCTCCGTAATTGAACTGGATTATGTCTCCGTATGTTGTTCTGACAGTTCCATCATCCTCCATTTTGAGGTTCTCAAGCGCATTTATGAGACGGCGCTGCATGTATCCAGAGCGAGATGTCCTCACTGCAGTATCCACGAGACCTTCTCTGCCGCCCATTGAGTGGAAGAAATACTCTGTTGGCGTGAGCCCCTTCTTGTAATTGCTAGCCACGAAACCCTTTGCTTTCGCCCCTAAATCTCCTTTCTTGAAATGGGGCAGCGTCCTGTTTATGTATCCACGAGAAATTCTTTCGCCTCTCACTGCCTGTTGTCCTACACATCCTGCCATCTGCGAAAGGTTAAGCATTGAACCTCTTGCACCAGAGCGTGCCATTATGACTGCTGAATTGCCCATACCGAGGTAATGTCCTGCAATTTCTCCCATCTGATCTCTTGTTCTTCCCGTAACCCTCATTATTTCCATTTCAAGAGTTTCTTCGATGCTTCTCCCCGGAATTTCCTCAAGTTCTCCATTGTTGTAAGCCTTTATCAACTGGTCTATCTTTTCGCTTGCTTTTGCAAGTTGCTCTTCCCTCTGTATGTTTGCTTCTTCCGGCATGTCCTCGTCGTCTATGCCTGTTGTGAATCCTATTGTTGTTATGGCGGCGATGCCGAGTTTTGTAACCCTATCTATAAAGTCACGCACTGCGTCCATTCCATATTTCCTTGCTATATGCTCGACTATGACGCCTTTGAATGCACCTATGCTTTTTTCGTCTATCACTCCCTTTTCAAGTATCCCATTTTTTATGACAACGTAACTGTCATAAGGGCAGTTCTCTTTCAAACATTCGTCACAATTTATACACGATTGAGCCTTGTATTCGAGATTTATTTCCTTGGGCAATATTTTGCTGAATATCTCCTTTCCGCTCATGCTTTCTTTTATATCGCCCTTGTAACCTATTGCAGAAAGGATTCTTATTGCATCCTCCTTGTCAAATGCTTTTTCCTGATGAGTGAGAAGGAAACATCCCGTGATATGGTCATGTATTGCCCCTATTATTGCTCCTCCGAATCTCGGAGAAAGTATGTTTTCCTGCACCTTCATAAGCACTTCTGCCTCCCCTCTTGCCTCTTCGGACTGCAGGACATGGAGATTCATCTCATCTCCGTCAAAGTCTGCATTGTAGGGCGGACATACTGCAAGATTCATGCGGAATGTCTTGTATGGAAGCACACGAACTTTGTGAGCCATCATCGACATTCTGTGGAGCGACGGCTGTCTGTTGAAAAGAACAATATCCCCATCATCAAGTTGACGTTCCACTATCGCTCCAACCTCCACCCTTTCTGCAACTGTTTCTGCATTTTCCACTGTAACCTTGATTCTCCTTCCGTCAGGCCTTGTTATGTAGTTCACTCCGGGAATGTATATCTTGCCTTTTGGGGGGGCGGGAGATGGGCCTCTTCTGACAAGTTCTTTCACCTCCTCAATGTTGTAAGGTGTTACCCTTACTTTTACGGTGAGTTCTCTTGCCATTTTTATGGGCACACCAACCTCATTTATGCTTAAATTGGGGTCAGGTGAAATGACGGTTCTCGCAGAGAAGTTAACCCTTTTGCCCGACAGATTTGAGCGGAAACGCCCTTCCTTGCCCTTGAGTCGCTGGGCAAGTGTCTTCAGCGCCCTGCCGCTTCTGTGGCGTGCTGGCGGAATGCCTGCCGTCTGGTTGTCGAAATAGGTGGTGATATGGTATTGTATCAGTTCCCACAGGTCTTCGACTATGAGCTGGGGTGCTCCTGCATCCCTGTTTTCCTGCAAACGCTGGTTTATCCTTATAATATCAACAAGTTTGTGGGTCAAATCGTCCTCGCTCCTCTCTCCTGTCTGGAGTGTTATGGAGGGGCGCGTTGTAACAGGGGGAACAGGCAGCACTGTAAGAACCATCCATTCCGGGCGTGCGACCTCGGGATTTATGTCAAACATGTAAAGATTTTCTTCCTCGACCTCGCTCACCCTCTCCAGCCATTCTCTGACTTCAGCAGGAGTCATTTTATGGCCTTCCTCTCTGAAAGTCGTTGGCTTATCAAGTTCTATGTTATGATTGGGCCTTCCGCAGTACGGGCATTTGCTGGACTTTCTCGCAAGTGCAATCACCTCTTTGGAAAAGTTCATGGTTGACTGCCCGCTTGCCAGAAGTGACTTGTATCTTTTTGCGAGTTTTCTTTTCTGCTCCTCGTCAAGCAAAAGATGTCCGCATCCTCTGCATGTGGAGCGAAGTATGCCTAGAATTGTTTTCACATATCCGACATGTATGACAGGCATGGCAAGTTCTATATGTCCGAAATGGCCAGGACATCCATCCTTCCCCACACGCTGCCCGCAGGTCTTGCACCTCAAACCTGGCTCGATTACACCAAGACGAGGATCCATGAGCCCCATCTCTATAGGGAAGCCGTCCTCATCATATGTATCTGGCGTGATGATGCGGGTGGCTGACATCTTCCTTATCCTTTCAGGGGAAAGCAAACCAAATTGAATTGAATCTATTTTTTTGGGCGTATTTGTCCTCATTTTATACCTCACACAAGTTTACTCAACCTCAACTTTGGCTCTATTACCAGCGATTCAAGTTCCTCAAGCAGCAGTTTAAAGGCATAACTCATTTCAACAGGATGTATTGAGGCATCATCGCCGCATACAGGACACCGCAGGAAGCCCTTTCTCGTCTTAACTGCAATATGCCCGCATTTCTCGCACACATATTGCACTGTCAGGTCAGATTCTTCAAGCAGTCTGTCCTTTATCGTCATTGATGCGCCGTGTCCAACAAGGCAATCCCTTTCCATCTCTCCGAATCTCAACCCGCCGTCTCTTGCTCTGCCCTCTGTCGGCTGGCGGGTCAGTATCTGGACAGGCCCGCGTGAGCGAGCATGCATCTTCCCTGCAACCATGTGGTGAAGCTTCTGGTAGTATATGCATCCCACAAATATGTCTGCGCTTATCATCTTCCCTGTTTCGCCGTCATACATTACTTCCCTGCTGTTGTGTTTGAAGCCGTTTTTGACAAGTGCCTCTCTCAGAACCTGTTCGGGTTCTCCCGAGAATGGAGTTCCGTCAACTATTCTCCCTTCGAGCGCTCCTACCTTTCCGCCTATCATCTCTATGACGTGCCCCACTGTCATTCTGCTCGGGATTGCATGGGGGTTTATTATCAGATCAGGCGTTATCCCGTCTGCTGTGAACGGCATGTCTTCCTGGGGCAGAATCAATCCAAGTACCCCTTTCTGTCCGTGTTTTGATGCAAATTTGTCTCCGAGTTCAGGAATGCGCTCGTCCCTCACCTTTATTTTTACAAGGCGGGAGCCGTTCACAGATTCTGAAAGCACGACTGTATCAACAACTCCTGATTCTCCGTGCCTTACCGTGATGGAGGTCTCTCTCCTTTTCTGAGGGATTAATATGTCTGTGGGCTCTTCCAGAAATCTTGGTGGCGAGGTTTTTCCCACAAGAACATCATCACTTTTTACGCGACTCTCGGGCGATATGATACCATCCTCTGATAGATTGGCGTATGCTTCTTCGCTCCTCACGCCCCTGCATTCGGGGTCAGGTATCTCGAAATGGTCTTCCTGCCCTCCGGGATAGCGCTGCTCCTCTGCCGAATATGCTCTGAAGAATGTGCTTCTTGCAAGCCCTCTGTCTATGGATGCCTTGTTCATTATGAGGGCGTCTTCCATGTTGTACCCTTCGTACGATATCACTGCAACTATGAAATTCTGCCCTGCAGGCCTTCTTGAGAAATTTATATACTTCGAGGAATGGGTCTGAACAATTGGCATCTGGGGATAGTGCATTAAATGACCTCTTGTATCAGGTCTTTTTCTATAATTTGCAGTACCGAAACCGAGCGACTGCTTTCCCATGCCTGCTCCCATTGTGATACGGGGTGAAGCATTATGCTCTGCATACGGAACGAGAGATGCCCCCACGCCCAGAATGCATAGAATATCCAGTTCCATGTGGGTATGCTCTTTTGTCAGGTCTTCCGGGGTGAGTGCTATATATGCATTCTCCTCTTCTTCCGTATCTATGTACTCCACAATTCCCATCTCTATCAGGTCATGCCATGCCAGTTCTCCTTTCTCCAGTTTCTCCTTATGCTCATCTGTGAAAAGAAGTTTTCCGTTTTCCACAACAAACAATGGCCTTCTCACTCTTCCAGGGTCGCAGTTTATGAAAACATCTCTGCTGTCGTCATAATAACAGACATTTATTTCTATGTCAAGTTCACCATTCCTTCTCCTCTTTCTTATTGTTTCCGCAAGTTCTCCCCCGTCTGGATGAACTCCCACCAGTTCTCCGTTCAGATAAACCCTTGCGCCTTTAAACTCCTTCTTTACTTCCATCAACCCCATCTTGTATAGTTCTTCCTTCACCTTTTCCTCGGGATAACCCTCAGATATTTCAACTGCAAGCGCAAGATTCTTCACCAGCCCGCAGTTCGGTCCTTCAGGCGTTTCGTTGGGGCAAAGCCGCCCCCAGTGGGTAGAGTGCAGGTCTCTTGCCTCGAAGTGGGGCTGAGAGCGTGTGAGGGGTGAAGTAATGCGGCGCAGATGGCTGATTGTCGCAAGATTTGACGTTCTGTCAAGAAGTTGCGAAACTCCTGTCCTGCCGCCGACCCAGTTTCCTGTGGCAAGAGCATGGTGAATGCGCTGGGTGAATACATCTGTCCTTATGCAGGGTTTTATTTTCAAATTTTCAAGTTTTTTGCCCCTTGCATGAAGCCGCTCAAGTTGATATTTCAGGTCTTTGCAGAGCGCAATGAATGCAACTCTGAAAAGGTCTTCCATCAAATCGCCAGCCAGTTTAAGACGCTTGTTTGCATAATGGTCTTTGTCGTCCTCTTCTCTGTACCCGAGTGCCAGTTCAAGAACTGCCTGACCCATTCTTGCAAGGAATACGGCTTTCTTTATCCTGTCGCTTGGCTCGCTGCCCAGATGTGGCAGGATATTCCTGTCAATGAGAGCCATTGCCCTCTCGCGTCGGTATTCCTTTGCCTGTCCTCCTGCCACCTTTTTGCCGAAATATTCAAGTGCCTCTTCCTCGTTTGTGACACCATATTCTTCCTGGCATGCCTCTATGTTGGCGAGAACAAAAACTTCTGTTTCCGGGTAAGAAACTATGTTGTCGAGAATTTCCTGTGATTCCATACCGAGTGCACGCAGGAGTATTATCAGCGGAACCTGTCCCGCGACAGTGGGTATGGTTGTCATGAGCATTCCGTCTTTCTTCTTCTCTACCACTATTATTGAACGATATCCTTCCTTCTGGGAAAATACCTTTGCGGTTTCTATATCATATCCGTACCTTGAGTTTTTCTCTATCAAAACTCTGTTCGGGGCAAGGTCTTCAAGCGTTATGAGAACTCTTTCTGTACCGTTACTTATGAAATGCGCCCCGGGATCGAGAGGGTCTTCCTGCATCTCTATTAATTTGTTGTAGTATTCCTCGTCGGTGAGGGGCCTTCCAGCCTCCTCCTCAAGAACCTCTCTTGAGATATTGCATTTCTTTGACTTTACCATTATCGGAAGATAGCCGATTCTAACCTCTTCGGGCTCATACGGTATACCGTCTATCTCCGGAATGAACTCCACATAAACAGGTGCTTCGTAAGTCAAATCTCTCAGACGTGCCTCCATCGGCGTTAGAAAGTGCTCATCTCCTGTTGCTTCTCTGACAATGGGTCTCCCGACCCTTATCTTACCGACTTTTATCCTGTATCCCTCTATTTCCGTATGGATATATCCTCTCTCAAGGTTTTCTCCCTCACCAATGCGTGTGCTGTCCATGATTTCCTGCAGTCTCCTGTCAAGAAAATCGTTGTATGACGCAATATGATGATTTGCTATTGTGCGCTCTCTATAAAAGGCGTCTAATACCCCCCTCATTTTTATCTCTCCTCTGAACTCAAATCTCCAATACTTCCCATATCTGACCCGACCACAAGGCGGTAGGCAACACTCTCTCCTGCAGTGGGGCTTTTTCTTATTATTTTTACAATGTCTCCTTCACGAGCACCTATAGCCCTCGATACCGGGTCTGTGACAAGCATTTTTGGCAAATCTCCTTTCTTTATATTGTATGCCGAAAGGAGTTTTTTTACCTCACTTCTAGAAAGTATTCTATAGTATGGAACAAGCTCGTGCTTCAATATGTTGAAATTCATTTCTTATCCTCCATTATATATTTCCCTATTTTAATCTTTCGGTAGATACGGGCCTGAGGGGATTTTCTATTGGCGGCCCTTCGCCAGCCAAATTTCGAACCCCTGGCCACCTGGTTAAAAGCCAGATGCTCTACCTAGCTGAGCTACAGGCCCCTATCTATACACCCCATGACTTTACCCCTAATGAGCGTATTATATATATACTTTTGCAACAAATCTAGGCATATTTCCCGATTTCAATGAATGGCTCAAAGGAATGCATTCCCTTTAAACTTTTCTTTGGGATATTTTTTTTCATTCTTTTTTATTTTTTTGAATGAAGCATCGATCAAATCAACATTCAGTTTGTTTGAAAGTGCTATGAGATATATCATAACATCTGCCATTTCTTCGATTATGCTGTTGACATATTCCTCGTCGTCAAGCATATTTTCCACTTCCTTTTTGTCCCTCCACTGAAAATTTTCCAGGAGTTCTGCTGCCTCTATTGAGATGGATATGGCTATATCCTTCGGGTTATGGAACTTTTCCCATTCCCGTTCCCTGATGAAATCTGACACTGCTTCCCTCAATTCAAGAAATTTATCCATGGAAATGTATCGATTTTTAGTAAAAAAATTTAAGGGATGAGCATATTTGTCTGTGTGAAAGAACGAATGGACAGTTTTGATATATATGCGGTCGTTAGGGAGATGCAGGAGATTGTAGAAGGATGGGTAGGAAAGATATATCAAAATGGCGATGAAATCTCAATAAAAGTTAAGAAAGGAGAAAATAGAATAATTTTCATAAAAAATGGAAGATGGCTTTTTTTAACAGGCTCCAGAGAGGATAGCAGTGCCCATCCTCCAACATTTGCAATGACACTAAGAAAACATCTGAACAACAAAAAAATAAGGTCAATAAGGCAGATGGGCTTTGACAGGGTTGTAGAAATTGAATTCAGCAATTCATTCAAACTTATAATCGAACTTTTTTCGGATGGAAACATTATTCTTGTTGATGAAAAAGGAAAAATTGTTATCCCCATGAAATTTCAGTCATGGTCTCACAGGGAGATAAGGCCGGGGGAGGATTATGTATCCCCGCCAAAGCGCACAAATCCCATGGATATATCTTATGGCGAATTCCAGGATATACTCAAACAGAGTGATAAGGACTTGATAAGAACGATGGTCATGGACGTTAACATACCTGGCATATGGGGCGAGGAGATATGCAGTATGGCAGGAATAGACAAAAATACACCATCAAAAGAAATCGGGGAAAACGGTGAAAAGATATACAATTCCATGAAGGAAATACTCCTCCGCCTTTCCATGCGCCCTCTGGAGCCGGTAATTCTGGAGAGCAATAGCGGTTATGAGGATGTCCTCCCTTTTCCTCCTGCCAGATTAAATGGCTGCAAAATTATAAAATATGACACATTCAACAAAGCAGTTGATGACTTTTTCCTAAAAAATTTTCGCAGGGAGGAGGGCCGTTCAAACAGTGAAAAAGAGAGATTACTCCGTCAGTTAAAGCAGCAGCAGGAAGCCATAAAAAAATTTGAGGAGGAGGCGGAAAGAAAGAAGGAGGAGGGAGACGCAATATATGCAAACTATTCTCTGTGCGAGAGAATACTCAGAAACGTGGCAGAAGGAAATTATGAAGAAGAAAAAAAGTATGTTAAAAGATATTCCTATCCCGAACTTATTGTTGAAATACCCTACAACGGGAGAAACATGGAGTTGAAAATGGACATCAGGAAAAATGCTGCCCAGAATGCAGGCGACAAATACAACGAAAACAAAAAGGCAAGGGAAAAAATAGAGGGTGCAAAAAAAGCAATAGAAACAACATTAAACAAACTCGACAGATGTAAGGAAAAAACAGTGGAGAGAAAGACGAAAAAATCTGCCAAGAAATTCTGGTTTGAAGATTACAGGTGGTTTATATCATCTGATGGGAATCTTATCCTGGGTGGAAAAGATGCATCCTCAAACGAAAAGATAGTCAAGAAGTATCTTAAGCCTGGCGACAGATATGTACATGCAGACATACATGGTGCTCCTTCGTGCATTGTTAAGGCATCTGATATTGAGGGAAAGGGAATGGAAATATCTGAAAGAACTCTCGAAGAGGCATGCCAGTTTGCTCTCTCATATTCTAAAGCATGGAATCTTTTTGGAAGTGGAAGTGCTTTCTGGGTCAAGCCAGAGCAGGTATCGAAAACTCCGGAATCAGGGGAATATATTCCGAAAGGGGCATTTGTGATAAGGGGAAAGAGGAATTATGTAAAATGCGAGGTTAAACTTGCGATAGGAAAAGTGAACATACAGGGATATAAGAAGATAATGGGAGGGGCGCCTTCTGCTGTCAAAAAGTGGGCTGAGAATTGGGCGGTGATTCGTCATGGGGAAAAAGATAAAAATAAAATTGCTAAAGAAATGGCAAAAAAATTCGGCATGGAGATAAATGAAATACAGCGGGTTTTGCCGCCCGGTAACATAGAGATAGAGGAGGAAAATTTATGAAAGTACTTTACAAAAATCTCAAAGATGGAGAGATAAAATTTCTGATACAGAGCACAGATGACTGCTGGCATCTTTATAACATAATTGAGAAAGGCGACCTGGCATCCGCGTTTACCTACAGAACCAGAGCACAGTCAGATGATAAGAAAAGAGAGGGTAAGGGAGAAAAGGAGGGAATGTATCTCACGATAAGAGTCACAGAGGTTTCTTTCCAGAAATTTTCTGACCGCCTGAGAGTCCAGGGCATAATAGAGGAGGGGCCGCAGGATATAGGGAAGCATCATACATTCAACCTCAAGGTGGGAGACGAGATAAAAATAAAGAAAGACTGGAAAAAATATCATATCCAGAGGATAGAGGATGCAGTGAAAGCAAGCAAGCAACCATCAGTCGTTGTTCTATCTATGGACGACGATATAGCAACAATTGCCGTACTTCATCAGTACGGTGTGGAAAAAATAGCGGACATATATTCGGGGCGCACAGGTAAATTTTACGAAGATAGGAGTGACAAAAAAGATTATTATGGAGAGATACTCTCAAAAATTAAAGAATTCAGTCTTCCGGTGGTGGTGGTTGGTCCTGGCTTTGCAAAGGAAAATTTTGCTTCATATGCCCGAGAAAAAGAAAAGTTGAATTTCTTAGTGGAGGGAACAGGGCACGCAGGGATGGCGGGGGTAAAGGAGGCGATAAACAGGGGCATTGTCGAGAGAATTGCTGCAGATTCAAGGCTATCTGTCGAATCAAAACTTGTAGAAGAATTGCTTGAAGGGATAGCAAAGAATGGCGCCGTAACATACGGAAAGGAGGAGGTGAGTAAAGCAGTAAAGATGGGTGCTGCCGAGAGAGTAATCGTGCTTACCAAAATGGTCAGGGATAATGAAGCCCTGCTCGAAATGGCAGAGAAAATGGGAGCAAAGGTTTACACAATAAGCGATATTCACGAGGGCGGAGAAAAATTATCTGCCCTTGGCGGAATTGCAGCATTTCTGAGATATAAAATTGAGTGAAATATACATCCGATTCGGGCAATTTATATAGGGTGTTGCATTATTTTAATGATGAACATGAAAAAAATCATCGTCTTTGCCATTATATTTTTTCTTTTATCACTATCCTACCATCCGTCACAGGGGGAGGGGGAGAAGGCGCAGGTTGTTACCCATATTTATGGGATGGGGGGAAATGTGTCGTGTGCCATCAATGTTAGCAGGGAGAGAGCGGCTAATATTATGAATGAATTGAAAAATCTTGAGGGTGCAATAAAAAATGGAGATACATAC
>VBQP01000011.1 GCA_008297795.1 Thermoplasmata archaeon
GATATGACGCTCTGTATGTGTATGAGCAGCCATCGATTGCAATTTTTTCGTAACCGCTGCTTTCATATGTCGAGATATCTGAAAATGAAAAGTTTATTTCCCTGCTCATCAATTGCACAGAATCATTATCTCCTGAAGCAGGAATGTTCACAACTCCAGCGAGAGCCCCGCTGAAAAGAAACACCAATATTCCTATGGAAACAACTATTTTTTTCATGCTGTTTAAAATGCAATAGGTGTATAAATAATTTTGAGTGACATCAGACAGAATCAGGATTTCAGCATTTCAACTATAATCGTTGGATGTGCAGCAACGACCCCCTCAATTTTCGAGACCTTGTTTATTATTTCCGAAAGGTGTTTGTTGTTTTTAGCCCATATGTCTGCAACTATCATATTGCTTCCAGAGGTTATTGCAACACATTTTATCTCCTCCATTTCTGTTAATCTGCATGCAACCCCGAGAAAATGTCCTGGCTCCGTATCTATCCCCACATGTGCTATGCTTTTGTATCCCAGGCATGAAGGATTCACTTTTATAGTATATCCTTCTATAATTCTCTCTTTCTCGAGTTTTTTTATTCTTTTTCTGACTGCTGTTTCAGATACACCCAACTTTTTTGCTATGTCCGTATATGGGATGCGGGCATTTTTCAGGAGCATATCTATTATTATCCTATCTTTCTCGTCCATATTTCACCAGTTCCGATTTCAAACCAAATGGTTATATATTAATTCATATTTAACCGTATCTGATACCATGGAGGGAAAACCTTCGTTTACATATGTTGCAATAGCGATGTTGGTAATATGGCTGGGACTGACATACTCGCCATCTATGCCATTTGAAATGTTTTTGCAGGAATTTGGAGCAGGTGTGGTTGTGGCTGTTTTTATATCAGCACTGACATCGAAAAACTTTACGGGGCTTGGTTTGAGATATTTCCATCCAAGGAGGGTGGCATATTTCATAGCATTCTTTTTTATTTTCCTAAAAGAGATGGTCAAAGCAAACCTGAACATGGCAAGAATTGTACTCAGCCCCAGTTTGCCTGTGAAACCGGGCATAGTTGAAATAAAAACCGGTTTAAAACAGCCTTCTGCAAAACTCCTGCTCGGGAACGCCATAACTTTGACCCCCGGAACAATGACACTTGACTATAGCGGAGATAGAGCATATATACACTGGGTCGAGGTAAAAAGCGAAGATGTGGATAAAGCAGGGGATATCATAAAGGGAAGTTTTGAAAAGTTGTTGAGAGGTGTATTTCAATGAATATATACTTCTTTTATATTATAATCTCAATACTTGGATTGTCCATAATGCTGGGGCTTTATCGCCTCATAAGGGGACCCACTGCGCCCGACCGCGCTGTGGCTCTTGATGCCCTGACAAATATCACCACTGCCCTGCTTGTGCTGATTGCTGTTCTGTCTGCGAGATTCATATACCTGGATGTTGCCCTTGTTTATGCAATTCTTGCGTTCATAGGAGTGGTTGCAATAGCGAGATACCTGGAGGGAGGACTATGATGGGGGAATTACTTGACTATATCGGAATGTTTTTTGTTCTGACAGGCTCTCTTTTCTTCTTATTTGGCACGATAGGTCTGGTCAGGATGCCCGATCTGTACAACAGAATGCAGGCATCAACAAAGACAACTACGCTGGGCGTGCTTTCATTTCTCATAGGAGTGGGGTTCATGGAACTGGAGTGGTTTATTAAACTGATAATAATAGCGCTTTTTGTTGTGCTCACTGCGCCTGTCGGAGCAAGCGCTCTGGCAAGAGCATCTTACAGACATGGTGTGAAACTCTGGAAAAAGAGCGTTGTTGATAAATACGGGGAGGGAAAGGATGATTGAATTTACAATTATCTCATGGATAATGGCTCTGCTGGTGATAGGTGCTGCCATCTATGCCATTGAAACAAAGGATTTGCTGTCCTCGGCAATAGCAGCAGGGGTTGCAAGTCTTGTTGTTTCCATAATGTTCCTCATACTGCAGGCACCCGATGTCGCCATAACAGAGGCTTCCATAGGAGCAGGTCTCACCATGGCAATATTTGTTTATGCAATAGGAAAGACAGGGAGGTGGGAGAAATGAGGAAAGTTGCAGCAATTGTTATTGCATCTGCATTTTTTGCGATTTTACTCATATCCTTCTATCAGATTCCTCAATCTGGCTATAGTGGAAGCGAATATTATTATAGCAATCCCATAACGGGCAGTCATGCCAATGAGAGCGTTCCATCCCATTACATTTCCGGCACCAAAAATGAGACGGGGGCTGTTAATGCAGTCACAGCCATTGTTGTCGAATACCGTGGCTTTGATACCCTCGGCGAAGTAACCGTTTTATTCACAGCAGCAACAGGGGTGGCATTTCTTCTCCATAAAGGGAAGGGTGGAAAAAAGAGGGCGGAGGCAAACCTCATACTCAGAGAAGGCTCAAAACTCGTTCTTCCTTTCATACTGCTCGCAGGCGCCTATATTTTCATCCATGGGCACCTCACGCCAGGCGGCGGCTTCCCGGGCGGGGCGGTAATTGCGTCTGGCTTCCTGCTCATGATGCTTTCCTATCCCAAATTTTTCATGAAGGAAAAGCCTGTCTCTATTACAGAAAGTTTTGCAGGGATAACATTTGCAGTTATCGGACTTCTCGGCTTGCTATTCGCTTCTTCATTCCTGGAGAATTTCCTGCCGCTCGGGAATGCCGGCTACCTTCTGAGCGCTGGCATAATACCTGTAATATACATAGCCATAGGATTCAAAGTCGGTTCTGAACTGAGTTCGATAGCAGATAAATTCAAGGAGGTGCAAAAATGATGTGGCCCGAATATGTGACTGTTGCTGCACTGATTTCCATAGGGCTTTACGGAGTCATGGCTAAGAAAAATCTAATGAAGATATTTATTGCTATATCTCTGATGGAGACTGGAGTCAACCTCCTTTTGATAACAATAGGTTACATTCCTGAAGGGACTGCCCCTATAGAGAACGGGAATTTCGTGAAATATGTTGACCCGCTCCCGCAGGCACTTGTTCTCACAGCCATAGTGATAGGGCTTTCTGTCACTGCACTTGCATTGACACTTCTCATACGGTATCACTCAAAAACGGGTACTCTTGAATACAGGAGGGGGATGAAATGGTAATGCATCCTGTACTGATGATAGCCATACCTCTGCTATCTGCGTTCATCATGCCTTTAATCAAAAAGGCGCACAGATATTTTGCATTTTCAATACTTTTGCTGAACACTGCTCTTTCCATTCTGCTGTTTGCGAAGGTGTATAATGAAGGGGCTTTATACGAAACAATAGCAGGATTTTCTCCCCCTGTTGGAATTTATCTCGCCGTCGATAATCTTTCCGCCCTGCTTGCTTTCCTTATAAACATATTTGCGACCATAAACTTTCTCACATCCAGGCAGGATTTCAGATTCTCAATGCTTTATCTGCTGGGAGTAGCAGGCGCCACAGGCATAGTGCTGACAGGAGACATATTCAACATGTTTGTATTTTTTGAAATCACTGCTGTTGCTTCTTATGCCCTTGTTGCATCAAAGAAAGACAGGAAGGCTACAGAAGGGGCGATAAAGTACATGATTCTGGGCTCCGTGGGTTCCGTATTCATGCTGGTGGGAATTGCTATTATCTATAGCCAGCTAAAAAGTCTGAACCTGTATGATATCGCAGCAAGAATTTCTTCTATGGACCCAAAGATGATGTGGCTCTCTTTCTCTTTTCTTCTAACAGGCATAGGGGTTGAGGCAGAACTCTTCCCGCTAAACGGATGGGTACCTGATGCTTATGAAGGCGCGGAGAGCAACATATCCTCTTTCCTTTCCTTCGGTCCCTCAAAGGCATCGATATATGCAATAGCAAGATTATTGATAATATTCTCAATGAGCAGGACATACGAACTTGCGCTTTACCTTGGAATTGTAACCCTTCTTGTGGGAGAATTGGCAGCGTTCACTCAGAAAAACACGAAAAGAATGCTTGCCTATTCCTCAATAGGGCAGATGGGACTTATACTCATTGCTTTTTCTCTGATGGATAAGACTTCTTATGCGATACCTGCGGCGTTCTTCATAATAGTGAGCCATGCATCTGCGAAATCAGCCCTTTTCCTCCTTTCCGACAAAGATGGTTTCGGGGATATGTCATCAAAGTATGCAGGACTTGCAGGAGTGCTGAGTTTGATAGGTATGCCTCCTCTTGCAGGATTCTGGGGGAAATGGTACCTGCTGATGGGGGTTGCAGATGAAAAAATATGGGCTGTTGCTGCCATCATAATATTCTCAGCGGTTATTGAGGCAATATATTTTGCAAGATACCTCTATAAAAACATGGAGGGCAAAGAAAGCAGCAGGAACAGCATTCCTGCTGCGGTGATGGTCAGCATATCCATAGTAATGGGCATTCTCCCTATATTATACAACATGGCAGGAGGTGTGTTAAATGCTTGAGCTCATATTTACAGCGCTTTTGGTCGCATCTTTTGTGACATTGTTTGTAAAAAACGGCAGGGTAGCAGCAGTGATATCGTTAATTGCTTCCCTGCTTCCAGTCGCCGCCATTATTGACTGGGGGAATGAATTCGGGCTAAAAATATTTTCATTTGGATTGGAAAAATCAATGGATTTTTCAATAGCAGGGATAACGATGCATTTCTCCGTTACCGCTCTTGCATGGTTCTTCGGAGTAATGATATTTTTCCTTATCCCCCCAATAATGCTTTTCTCATACTCATTTTTTGAAAAAAATAGGGGCTTTTTCCCGTTCATGCTTTTTTTGATTACAGCGGTTTTCGGCATCCTGCTTGCCAGCGATTTCCTTACTCTATTTTTCTTCTGGGAACTTATGGCTGCCTCCTCATTCATACTCGTTTATATGGGCAGGGACAGAAAGGCTATAATCAGCTACCTTTCCTTTTCGGTGTTGTCTGCAGTTCTCATACTCACAGGTATTGCATTGATTTACTCTCAGAATGGCACCCTTCTTTTCTCAAACGTTGCTTTTAGCGCAGATGAGGTAACTGTATCTGCAATAATTCTGATGATTGCAGGATTTGCTGTAAAATCTGCACTCATGCCCCTCCATGCATGGGCTCCTTTTGTATATTCAAAGGCAGATGAACCGTTTGTAGCCTTTCTGTCAGGCGGGCTCAGCAAGATGGGGTATTACGGCATGTTTTTGATGCTTTTCGCTCTGCCGGGTGCAAAAATACTGCAGCAATATTTTGATTCCACAGTTGCTACTTATATTCTTGCTTTAATAGGGGCGATATCTGCTTTCATTGGCACTCTGCTTGCCTTCATGGAAGACGATTTGAGAAAGTTGCTTGCATACTCCTCCATAGCCCAACTTGGTTATATTGCAGTAGGATTCGGAATAGGCTCTTCGCTTGCAATAACAGGTGCCCTTTTCCAGGCTTTCAATCATGCTTTTTTCAAATCAGTTCTGTTTCTGGCGGCAGGTGCAGTTGCGTACAGAACAGGAAAATGGAAAATAAGCGAACTCGGAGGCGTTGCGTACAAAATGCCGTTCACATTCATGGCAGCACTGTTTTCAATATTCGCGCTTGCAGCCATACCAATAACAAGCGGTTTTGCTGCAAAATGGCTACTGTATGAGGCTGCAGTCAGCAATAAATATATCTTCATAACTCCCATAATGCTCATTGCAAGCGTTGGAGCCTTCCTCTATTCATTCCGCATACTTTACGGTGTCTTTCTCGGAGAGAACCGCCACGATGACATAAAAGAAGCTCCTCTGCCGATGGTTGCGGGGATGTTCCTTCTCGTTATGCCGTTGATAATATTCCTGATATTTCCGGGTTATATGCTCGACATGATGCATTCTGCCCTGGTAAATGCAGGGATAGGAACAGTATCCCATACAAATTATGTGATAAGTACAGGGATGGCATCCTACAATACAATAGCCGTTGTGGTCGGAATGATGATAGCCATGATTCCTGCTTTTCTGATTTATGTGCTGAGAAAGCACAGAAATATCGATTTCAAGGACAATTTTCTTGCAGGCGAGCCGTATGAAATCTATGGCCACATTTCAATGCATGCCGCAAACAATTTCTACAAGCCCATAGAGGATGTGCTGATGCCGTATCTGAGGAAGGGGGCGACCTCGTTCTATATGGCGCTCTACAATGCAATGGGCAGGGTATCAAAAACTGTGAGGCGGATATACACCGGACTGAGCCAGGATTATGCAATATATGTGGCAGTATTCCTGTTAATAATAATGGGGTGGTTGATATGGTAGATTTTCTGATAAAAATTGCTGTTATTGCATTGTACACAACAATTGCAATGCTTGTCGGCATACTTTTCATGGGGATAGGAAGAAAAATAGTGGCGAGGGTTCATAACAGAGTCGGTCCTCCCGTATATCAGGGATTCATAGACATAGCAAAACTTCTGACAAAGAAAACGAACATAAGCCACGGCTGGATTTATGACCTTGCATTGCTGTTTTCATTGACGGGAATAATACTGACAATTCTTTTCCTTCCCATAGGCGGCGTCAAACTTCTCGGCACCGAAGGGGATGCCTTTCTTGTTCTTTACCTTCTCGCTATTCCTGCTCTCGGTTTTGCTCTGGGGGCGGGGGCGTCGGGCAATCCGAATGCTGCAATAGGAGTTATGAGGGCTCTTGTTATGATGCTTTCATATGAACTTCCCTTTGTAATCACAATGATAGCCCTCATGATATACTACGACACCTCATCGATTGCGCAGATCGTGGAATTGCAACGCGCCAGATGGGCAATAATGATTCCTCCGTTCATGCTGGCTGCCGCAGTTGCAGACATGGCGCTGCAGGGCATGCTCATGGAGGCGCCGTTCGACATTCCCACCGCTCCGCACGAAATAGCAAGCGGGCCCATGGCTGAATTTGGGGGCAAGCATCTCGGCTCCTTGATGCTTTATAAGGCAGGAACAATAGTTGCATATACAACTCTCTTCGTAGACCTTTTCCTTGGAGGGGGTGTCGTCATGCATGACGGAAGCATTCTTTCATATATCGTGAATTTCGCAGTATGGTTTTTACTCATATTGCTAATATTCACCCTCTCCCTTTTGATAAATGCTTCGTTCCCCCGTTTCCGCATAGAGCAGGCATTCAAGTTTTACTGGAAATATGAGGCTTTACTTGCTTTCATTTCCCTCATATGGGTTTATCTGATGGTGATATCATGAGATATGAAGAATGGAATAAGATTTCAAGAATTGCAAGCAGGAAGTCGCTCTGGATGCTCCACTTCTGCACAGGCTGCGGCGCCGTAGAACTGCCGCCTGTTATGACCTCCCGCTATGACATGGAACGTTTTGGTATGGGCCCAATGGCTACTCCACGTCAGGCTGACGTGCTGCTTATAACAGGTTATCTTACGGTGAAAACGCTGAAGAGAGTCGTGAACGTATATGAGCAGATGCAGTCGCCCAAATACGTCATATCATTTGGCTCCTGCCCCATCAACGGGGGGATGTACTGGGATTCATACAATACGGTAAAAAGGCTTGACAGATATCTGCCTGTGGATGTTTATGTTGGAGGGTGCATGCCACGTCCTGAAGGCGTGATGAATGCATTCCTTGAATTGATGAAACTAATTGATGAGGGAAAGGCAAGAGGATGGGAAAAGTACCAGAAATATTATGAGCAGTATAAAAGAAACCAGAAAATGGCTTTTGGTTTCGAGAGGGGTAAAAATGAAGGCGATTGAAATCATAGGCAAAGGCGAGGAGATGCATGGAAGAGCATACATACCGTCGGGCAGGGAGGAGGCAGGCACCATAATAAAAAAACTGAAGGAAAATGGCTTTGCCCATTTTGTGATGCTATCATGCGTTGACTGGATTGACAAAAACGAATTTGAACTTGTTTACCACATGTGGAGTTACGAGCATAAAGAGCATGCCATGATTTCGGTAAGATTGCCGAGAGATAACCCGTCCATGTTTTCAATGCATGAGTTATTCCCGCAGATAGAGACATATGAGAGGGAAATTCACGAGATGTATGGCATTGATTTTGAAGGCAATAGCCGCCTCACACCTTTCCTGCTCGAGGGCTGGCATGACACGCCGCCAATGAGAAAGGACTTTGATTCGAAAAAGTTTGCAGAGGATGTTTTCGACAGCATACCTGAGATAAAGGAGGAGGAAGATGAAGGAATATGAACTTTTCATAGGGCCACAGCATCCTGGCGTGACAGGCAACATGATGTATCATCTGTGGGTGGACGGAGATACTGTTACAAAGGCAGAATGCAACGTCGGGTATCTCCACAGGGGATTCGAAAAGTTGATGGAATCCCGAAACTGGATGCAGAACGTACCGCTGGTCTGCAGAATATGCGTTCCCGAGCCAGATGTGAATGAAATGGCTTATGCGATGGCTGTTGAGCAATTGATGGACTGGGAGATTCCCGAAAGGGCGAAATATATTCGAGTTGTGATTCTCGAACTTGCAAGAATAGCAGCATATCTCATGAGCATTGGAAGTTATGCCGGCAGCCTTGGAATATACACGCTGCCCCAGTGGGCTCTTGGCGACAGGGACTATTTCCTTGACATATTCGAGCAACTTACAGGGGCAAGAGTCTATCACATATATATATGGCCCGGCGGAGTTAGGTGGGATATGCCCGAAAAGTTGCCAGGTCTGATAGAAAAAACCCTCTCATATACAGAAAAAAGACTCAAATTGTATGATGACGTGCTTTTCAAAAACAGGATATTTTTTGACAGGGCTGTAGGGATAGGAAAAATTCCGAAAGGCAAAGCCATAGAATGGGGTGTGACAGGCCCGAATTTGAGAGCATGCGGATATGGATACGATATAAGAAAACTCGAGCCGTATGCCGTATATGATGACATGGACTTTGAAGTCATTAAATATCCCGAACTGGGAGATTTCGACGTTCTGTCAGATGGATGTGATGCATATACGAGAATGATAGTGAGGCGGCTTGAGATAGAGCAGAGCATATCTATTGTCAGGCAGGCGCTGGAAAAAATGCCAGAGGGCGAGCACATAATAAAGCATCCCAACTGGCTGAAGTGGAAGGTGCCACCTGGCTATGCATTCAAGAGGGTTGAGAGCAGTAAGGGAGAATATGGGTACTTCGTGGTAAGCGACGGTAGCAACAAACCTGTCAGGATACATGTGAGGGGACCGAGTTATACCCACGGGGTGAATGTTGCTGAGACAATATTGAAAGGGGCAAATATGGCTGATGTATCTCAGATTTTATTCAGCCTTGATGTTTGTCCGCCAGATATAGAGAGGTGATAAATGAGCGTATTGAAACCTTTGAAAGCATGGAAACATCTTGCAAGAAAACCGCACACGATAAGATATCCCGCACAGGAACATCTTGATATGGAAGGCACCAGACTTCCGACAGACCGTTTGAGGGGTTTTCATTCAAATGATCTGGAAAAATGCATTGGCTGCAGGATGTGCGGACAGATATGTATGAACGATGCCATCACATATGAGGAAATACCGGAGCTGGAGGGGAAAAAAGGGAAAAATATCAGACCTGTGGTAGACTATGGGAGATGTTGCTTCTGCGGGCTGTGCACAGACATATGTCCTACAAATTCCCTGCATCTAACGCCAAATTTCAAACTTGTGAGTACAGACAAGCACGATTACAAGTTCATGCCAACCCAGTTGATTACGAAAAATGAGGATTACGAGGTTGAACTGGACAAGGTTATTTTCGATGCAAAGGAATATAAAGAAAAATTTTGATTGCGCAGCCTTATTCCACATGATAAAATATTTATTTACCCACCTATTTACCCACCAAGTGAAAGCATGGCAAAAACTAACAGAATGAAGAAGTGGACAATACCGTTATTGATAGGAGCATTTTTCCTTGTGCTGTTCCTGAATTCATACTTCAACTATACGTCAGGTATAGCAATAAATGAAGAAGGAAAAACACTGACAGAAAAATTTTATCTTGCTGGTCCAGACCCTTATTACCATGCTCGCCTTGTGGAAAAAACAGTTGAAACAGGGCGCTATCCCTATCTTGGAGGGATTCACGGAGGAACAGATCCCCTGCTGAACTATCCCATAGGTCGCTCTGGCGGAAGGCCTCCTCTATTCAATATGATGACAATTGCGGTTAGCAGTATATTATCTCCATTTATGGGGCAAATGGATGCCCTCGGCTATGCAATGCAGTTTTTGCCAGCCATATATGGAGCTCTTCTTGTCATTCCGGTTTATATGATAGGCTCCAGGATGTTCAACAGAAAGGCTGGAATTCTGGGCGCTTTTTTTGTTGCTCTCATACCAATACATCTTGCATCAGGGCACGGATCTGCATACTCCCTGTACGACCATGATTCTTTCGTTCTTCTTCTCACAACAACAGCAATTATGTTTCTTGTGATGGCTTTGAGGGAGAAAGATGAGAGGAGGTCAATGGTCTTTGCGTTCATGTCCGGCGTGGCAGTGGCAGGCATATCCCTCACATGGGTGGCAGCGCAGTACATATATGCAATTATTGCCGTATATGCCATAGCCCAGATGGTGATTGACATAATATTCTCAAAAATAGATCCTGTCGTTCCGAGAACAGCCCTCATTGCTCTATTTACAGGTTGCATACTTGCATTTCCGTTATATTGGGTGAAATATGGATTTTCTCCAACAGTGCCCCTTGTAATCTCAATTGCTGTTGCAATATTCAGTGCCATATACATCTGGCTCGGAAAACATAAAATCCCATGGGTTATTTCACTTCCATCCATATTCGGTCTCGGCGCAGCCGGGCTTGCATTCCTTTATGTTATCAGGAATACGACGAACAGCATGCTTAAACCGTTTACGGCGATTTCCAATGTAATTTTTGGCTCAGGGATATACGGCAAAAAAGTTGCTTTGACAATTGCAGAGGCTAGCACATTTGATTTCAGCAGAAATGTCATGTCTTTTGGGCCGGTGCTTTACTGGCTTGGATGGATAGGGTTTATCCTCCTCATATACTTCTATTACAAAAACAAGTCAAGGAGAGACTACTTTGTAATTGTGATATGGTTTTTGATTGAGGAAAAACTTATCAGCACAGCAGGTCGTTTCCTCAATGACTTTGTTCCTATTATGGCGATTCTGGGCGGGTGGTCTTTGTGGCTTGTGGTGGATAAACTTGATTTCAGAAGCGTGATAAAGACAATAAAGGGTGTGGGCGGAGGATGGTACGGACTCAAGAAAGGAGTTAAGATAAGGCATGTCGTGGGCGCTTTCTTTATAATATTCCTGCTTTTTATGCCCAATGCATGGCTTGCAATTGATGCTTCCCTCCCTCCACAGTTGAAAAACGAATTCGATTCTGACAAACTCGGCGCTTTCGGTCTCGGGGTGCATACAGAGGAGAACTGGGAGGATGCATTCACATGGCTCAAATATCAGGAGGAAGGCATAAACAACACCGAAAAACCTGCGTTTCTGTCATGGTGGGACTATGGCTTTTACTGCGTTGAAATGGCTAAGAATCCCACAGTGGCAGACAACTTCCAGGACGGCATAGAGCCTGCTGCGAACTTCCATACCTCTCAGGACGAGAAAGAGGCTGTTGCAATTCTCATAATACGTCTTGCAGAAGGAGATATGATAAAAAATGGCGGGGAGCTCTCAGATGGTGTTAAGGATGTTTTTGCCAAATATCTTGGAAATGAAAGCGACGATATAGTCAAAATTCTTGAAGACCCGACAGGATATGCCAATACCTCATATGGGGATATTATAGGGGCGGAATACGGAGGGGAGAAATATCGTGTGAGAGAAGAGAATGCAATGTACCATGATGCCACAAACATAATCACCACCCTTGATGATGAAAATGTTACATGGCTCTATCACGATATGCAGGATGTCACAAATAAAAGCATAAGATACTATGGTGTTGAGGGTTATGATATCAACATATTCAATGTTTTCACATTCCTTGCAGATAAAGGCTCTTTTGGTTACGAGACAAGCGAAGATGATTACTTTAAGCTGTGGTACGTTTCTCAGAGCGGGCAGAAGTACACGCCTGAGGAGGTCAGAAATATGACCACGCAGGAGAGGCAGAGCATAGGGCAGCTCACTCCCCAGACGGTGAGAAAGGACCCGTTCTACAACAGCATGGTTTACAGGGTGTACCTTGGCGAGTCTGTCTCAAAGCAACTTTTCGAAAACCAGACCCAATACAGGCAGTATCTTTACATGATGATGAGGCCCACTATCAATCTAAGACACTTTGTTGCCGAATATGTATCGCCCATGGATGGCAACAAATCCCTTTATTTTGCCCGTGGAAGTTTGTGCTTTGGCTGCCCTGCCGTTGTCATAGCGAAGTACTATGAAGGGGCAAAGATAAGCGGCGTTCTGGAAAGTGATGGCGAGCCAGTAAGCGGCGTTACCGTGACGGTTCAGAAAAATGTGACAATGTATGGCAAACCTGTTGCAATATCTCATGATTCTGTTGTTACAGATTCAGAAGGCAGATTTACTCTCATTGCCCCTGCAGGAAATATCACGCTTGCCATATCAAAGGGAAGCGGCGATAACCGTGTTTCCATAAAGCAGATTACCTTCAACGGCACAGGCGCCTTCGCTCCAATAAGTGAAGATGATGCCATGCGCCGCTCGGCTACATGGGAACGTGATATAGGAACAATAACAATACAGAAAGGCTCTGTTAAAGGAATAGCATACTGGGATAAGGATGGAGATGGAAAGTACAATGCAAGTGTCGATACGCCACTTTCGAATGTTGAGGTAGAAATAGGAAATAAGAAAGTGACCACAAACTCGAAGGGATATTACGAAGTTCATTCACTGTTGCCAGACTCATACAAGATGGATGCTACGAAGAGCGGTTATGCAATAACGGGAGATAATAAGGTGCCAGTGAAGCCAGGTGAGACAACCACACATAATATATCGATGGTTCTTGCAAACGTGCAGGTCAGCGGAGAGACATGGTATGATATAAACGGCAACGGAAAGAAGGATGCAGGCGAATACAGGGCAGGCATATCAATAGTATTCACAGTTTCCTCAACATATGACGAAAATGCAGACAATTTCACTGTAACCTCAAACGAGACAGGTTATTACACTGCGCAGCTATACCCGGCGGTATACTCTGTTGAGGTCAATTATAAGGTGAATCAGACGACCACATATGTGTACAGCGGCACTTTGAAACTGAATATCGGAGAACGCACAAAGAAATTCGATATCCAGCTTACAGAGGTAAGGGGATGAGGTACAGGGAATTCAGGGAGTACAGAGAACGGATGAACAAAAAAATACTTCAGGAAGGGAATCTCGACACAAAGAGATTCTTCTCCCTCGATTCTTCTGTTTACAGGGAAGGCAAATTACCCTCAAAAATGAAGGAGTTGATGGGGCTTGTGGCATCTACCGTGATGAGATGCAACGACTGCATTGTTTATCATATAGAAAGATGTATCCAGGAGGGCGCAAGCGACGAGGAGATTTATGAGGCTCTCAGCATTGCTCTGATAGTCGGTGGCTCGATAACAATACCCCATCTCAGATATGCATATGAAATGGTCGAGGAGATAAGAAAGATTCACGGGAAGTCAGGGTGAGGAATGCTCATCTGGTTACGATGGTTACAACATCTCTGTCTCTTACCACATGATTTATCCCCACTCTCTGCCCCGGAAATGATGCCGACGGTCCCCATACCAGTGCATATCTGAAATTTTTCACGAAATCACGATGTATTTTGCGGCACACATCCTCTATTTTTGCCCCTTTTCTCAGCACAAGGGGATGCTCCATATCAGCGTCCCCTCCCTCTGGCTTCATGTATATCCTTACAAGGGAAAGAGTATCGAATATTTTTTTTCTGAGTTCATCTATTCCGAACCCTGTTTTTGCAGAAATCAGAACAGTTCTTTCATCCTTGACGGGAGGAATGCTTCTGTAAATATCCACCTTGTTTATTACAGTCACAGAGGGAACATACACCCTGTTGCCCGAGAGCGCATCTATGAATTTTTCTTCATCAACATCTCCCCTTATAACAATATCTGCATTTATCAGATATTCCTGCGCAATATTCTTTGCCATCTCCTCGTCTATTTTTGCATTCTTTGAAAGTTCCACTGATATGCCGCCCCTGTCCTTTTTCTTTATTGTGACGTCAGGAGGCTTTTGATTCAATCTTATGCCGGCATTCCATAACTCTTTCTCTATAAAATCCCGCTGTGACAGCTCGCCAGCATCGACCATTATGAGTATCAAATCAACAACCCTTGCAATCGAAATAATCTTCCTGCCCTCCCCCCGCCCCTCGGAGGCGCCGTAAATTATCCCAGGCAGGTCGAGGAGCTGTATTTTGCATCCTTCGTATTCCATCACGCCGGGGATTACAGAAGTGGTGGTGAAATCATAATTTCCTGTTTTGCTTTCTGCATTTGTGAGAATATTCAGAAGAGTGGATTTTCCCACAGAGGGGAAGCCTATCATTCCGACGGTTGCATCTCCCGTCTTTTTTATGCCGAAGCCTGTGCCGCCCCCTCCGCCCTTCTGCTTCATCTTTTCGTCCCTGAGGCGGGCTAATTTTG
>VBQP01000012.1 GCA_008297795.1 Thermoplasmata archaeon
TCCATACAACAGACATCTTTATTTCTACCAGAAGAAGGATATCTTCTGCTCTTTGAATCCTCGAAGGCTTTCTTGAAATAGCAACATCAGCGGGGGAGCGTTGCCCAATTCCTATTTCTTCACAAACAACGTTGTGAATTGAGTATGCATTGAATTTATCAGCAATTAGTTGGAGTAATTCACTTGCCCATTTCTCGGTATAACTTCCGATAAAAGCATTCCTGCTTTGGAGTGTGGATTTCTTTCCTTTATAATGTTTCGGCCAGTATGCCAAGTACCTATTATCTTCTGTGATATAAAACAGTTGTTCGGGGGTGGCTATCTCTAATGCCCTTCTAAAAAATTTGTACTCCTCATTTTTACTCCACAACCTCTGTATCCTCATCTATTTTCCCTCCAACATACAACCACTAAAGGCAGGTATGAGTCATATTGTTTTTCCATCTTCATACTTAATTAAGACGAGCATTATAACTATTTTCATTGCTTTCTAAATGTGCCAATCAGTTTAAGGACAATAAACAAGAGCGGAACTCAGGAGCCGCCGCCCTCGCCCCCGCCGCTAAAGCCCGAAAATCCCTGCATTGCAAGTGCCCCCATCACAAAACTGAGCAAAGATACTGTGAGCAGATTGAAGTTTATGGAACGCATCCCGAGCCCTATCGCAAATGTCATTGCTGAAAAACCGTTGTACAGGTCGAGTACAAACGGTATATGAACGTGCACTCCAACAAATCCAGCGAGAGCCATAAAACTTGCAAAGGCGGTCAGATGATAATTTCTTAAGAGGCCCTTTGTTTCGACCATCCCGAAGGCGCCCCAGCACATATCTGCAATATCAAAACGGAGGAATCCTGAACTTCCGAAAAGTTTGCTCATGCCTATTATTGGCGGAAACCCGAGATGTGCCTCTCCGCTAACGAGGTATAGGGCGTTGACCGTGCAGAAAAAGTTTAGCAACAAAGGCAGATTGAAGAGACCCATTGCTTCGTAATTTGATTTTACCTCCTCTGCCCCGGACTCAGTGAATGCCATTTTACCTGCTTTTTTGTACATTTCACTCTGCCAGTTCTGAAGTGATGCTTTTGCGACCAAGCCATATTCCTTAAGTATGGAAAATCTTTCTTCAATTGTTTTTGCTTCCACCAACTTCTCTTTGAGCGTATTTGCATCATTCACTGTAAGTCTTACTGCCTTCTCCTCTCCATAACCATCTGCACCATATTGCGTGACTTCGACTTCAACATATTCATCTTGGGCACTGCTCTGCTCTTCGATTATTTCATGGTTTGCCTGCGCTCCGAAAGGTGAGAAATTCTGTGCGGTAAGCGGCATTGCTGAAATACCAAGCAATATTGCCACAATGACGAACGCCAATCCTTTTTTCATACTGCGTTTTTTATTTTCCATTTTCTGCCCCCAGCCGTAATCCTGTATGGATTTAAAAATTTAACCTTGTTTTGGTTTTCAGTTCCACAATCCTTTAAAAACGTAAGGTGATTCGCCAGAGTTAATGCCGAAGATTAGTAAGGAAAACATAGCACTCATATGCGTCTCGATCGGATGGTTCCTCATATTCTCGGGAAGACTGAGCATATCCACCCTGCTGGTTACCATAGAGGAGAGTTTTGGCATGAATCATGCTCAGGCAGGTTTGGCTCTTACCGGCATGTGGTTTTTTTACGGGTTCATGCAGTTTCCTTCAGGTGTGATATCTGATTTGAAAGGGCGGAAGGCGACCATAATAGCATCTATGACGATATTTTCATTTGCTTATCTCATGATAGGTTTATCTGTTCATTATCTCATGTTCTTTTTCATGCTCATTCTGCTCGGCATAGGGGGCGGGAGTTTCCCCACAGCAGGGATTGCCATGCTTTCAGACATTTTCAAAGAGAGGAGGGGAAAAGCCCTGGGCATTCAATCGAGTTTTGGCTCAATCGCAGGAATCATGCCGATAGTTGCTCCGATCATCGCCTCTTTTAACTGGCGATTCTTCTTTTTCATATGGGCAGCCCTGGGCATTCTATCGCTTTATCTTTTTCTCACATGCACCGAGGAATCAACAAAATTACCCTCGGGCGAATCAATGCTTGCTCGCTTTGCCGACAGTATGGCTGCCCTCAAGGACAGGAAAATAATCTTAATTTTTTCCATAAACCTGATTGCGACCCTTTCGTGGATAGGATATATCTCCTTCTTTCCAACATATCTCATAGAAAGCAAGATGTTCACTGAGATAGAGGCAGGAATTTCATTTGCCATTCTCACACTGGGCGGATTTGTGTTGAAGCCACTGATAGGCTCGCTTTCTGACAGATACGATAAAAAAGTCATTATGCTCTTTCTCATATCAACATCTGCAATAGGCACCCTTTCCCTCGTTTACTTTAATTCATTTATTGCGATCCTACTCATAAGTTTCGCCCTTTCAACATCAAGCGCCTTTTTCCTTGTTGCAAACTCATATCTTCTCGGGATGTGGGGGGAGAGGGGGAGGGGAGGTCGCCTGGGATTTTACCGCTCCCTCCTTATTTTAACAGGCAGCCCCACTTCTGCTCTCATCGGGGCTTATGCAACTGACGGCGGCTTTTCTTTCCCATTTCTTGTGATTGCCCTCCTCCTCTCCATCGGCGCCCTCTTCCTTCTGGTAAACATTGTTTTTGGCGGCATGGAGCAGGAAGGCATGTGAGAGAGGCAATGATTGCAGTATTTGAACTGCGGCTTGCATCCCTCAAAAATTTTATACACTGTTGCCCATTTCAATGTGAAGAAAATGAGTGAAGATTTGGGCGCCGTGATTGATGAGATTATGAAATCTGTTGAAGGGGATGTCAGCAGGGAGGATGTAGAAAGCAATTTGAGAAAGTTTATTGATTATGGGGTGCCGGTTGAGCAGGCAAAGCAGGCGGTGATAAAGAAATACGGAGGAAAGCAGGCTGTTCAGGTGGTACAGAAGAAACTGGGCGAGGTGGAGCCAGATGACAGGCGCCTTTCTTTTATAGGAAAAATAGTTGCCATTGATGAGAGGGAGGTCGAAGTCAGGGGCGAGAAGAAAAAAATATTCAGAGGGCTTATAGGTGATGAAACAGCAGTGCTGCCCTTCACCGCCTGGAAGGATTTCGGGCTTGAGCAGGGAGAGGTTGTGCGCGTAAAAAATGCATCTGCCGGAGAGTGGGGAGGGCAGCCCAGATTGAATTTCTCCGAGTGGACTGAAGTGGAGAAAACAGATGAGCAGGTGGATTTGATAAAGAGGAAGCCGCAGCATTACGACATAATTGATTTGAAGCCAGGTCTTTCCAATATCGAGGTTAAGGCGAAGTTGCTCACGATGGAGGAAAGAGAAGTAAGCGTTGAGGGAACTATTAAAAAAGTTTATACCGGAATTATGGGCGATATGACAGGTAAGATACGCTACACTTCCTGGACAGATTTCGGGATAAGGGAAGGGGATGTCGTTGAGATAAAGGGTGCATATACCAAATCGTGGAGAGGCGCTCCTCAACTCATATTTGATGAGAACGCAACTGTAGAGAAGATTGATGAGGATATTGCCATATCGGAGATGAGCAAGAAGAGCATACCCATTTACAAACTTGTGGAGGCGGGGGGAGGGGTGGATGTTGCTGTTGAGGGGGTTGTCATTGAGATTCAGAGTGGCTCCGGCATAATTTACAGATGCCCCAAATGCAACAGAGCGATAAGCGAAGGTGTTTGTCCTGTTGACGGGGAGGTTGAGGGCATCCCTGATTTGAGAATAAAGGCTGTCGTGGACGACGGGACAGGTGCTGTCAATGCTGTGTTCAATAGGGAGACGACTGAAAAATTAACCGAAAAGACACTCGAAGAATTCAGAGGCATGAATGATGGCGAAGTAGAGGAGGAATTAAAAAATCTGCTTATAGCGCATCCCATTCACGTTGAGGGAAATGCTTTATCTGATGAATACGGTGTCACCCTCATAGTACAGGATGCAGAGATGGTCACACCTGCTGTGGAGCAGGAAAGGGAAGAACTTCTCTCCAAGATGGAGGTGATGGAATGAGGGAACCTGCACTCCGTGTTTTCGCAGGCGAGTACAATGAATCCACCCATGTCCTCAAGGGCGAGGGCGAGAAAACCCCATCTTATGTCATCACGCCTCTGGGGGCGAAAGTGAATCGCCTCTTCATTGTGGGCGTTCTTACAGATGTGGAGAATGTCGCCCAGGAGGGCGAAATGTGGAGGGCGCATCTTTCCGACCCAACAGGCATATACAGCATATACGCAGGGCAGTACCAGCCCGAGCCTGCTGCCTTCCTTTCCCGGGCTGAGACGCCGAGTTATGTAGCAGTTGTTGGAAAGGCAAGGGTATACGAGCCAGAGGAAGGGACATTGTTTGTTTCAATCCGCCCTGAAATGATGAAGGAAGTGGATGCGATGCTGCGGGATTACTGGATTGTCGAAGCATGCAAACATACGTATACAAGAATGAAGGCAATGAAAGAGGCGATGGAGATGGACCCTCCATCCGTATATAAATTGAAGGAACTTGGTTATCCATCTCTTATTGCGGAGGGTGTAGTGGAGGCGCTGTCAGCATACGGGGATGTGGACATTGAGCATTACCAGTTTTTGATAAAAGAGGCTCTGGCGCATTTTGAAACAGGGAAGATAGAGTATATGAAGGAATTGGGCGAGGCAGAGGAAAAAGTTCTGGAAATCGTGAAAAAATGTGAGGGAGAGGACGGCGCTCTGTGGGATGAGATAGTTGACAGCGGGGAAAAGGAAGGAATGGAGAGGAATCTCGTGGAGGAAGCACTTGCATCTCTCATGGACAAAGGACTTGTATACGAGCCAATTTTGGGAAAATTGAAGACAACATAAATGGATGATTTATCCTGCTCTACATCCTTTTCACAATGTTCAAATCACCAGGATACATGTCAGATATTTGAGGATGCATTTGATCCCATTCTCTGTTTGTCCATTTTGCAGCATATGCATATGCCTCTTCTGCTGATATCCAGCCATCGTTGTTTCCGCCATACTCTGAATTGGTATCTGGGTCGTCACGAGCAAAAGCACCATCCTTACCTTCGATAGGTGTTGGCCAGTTGTACCGTTTATTCCACACACCAATAAAATATACAAATTAAAATAGTAGAATATATTTCACATCTAGCATGGCAGAGAAGATTTCATTTCCTGAACCTGATGAAGTTTTGACTGAAAAACCATCTCTCAAAAAATATCTCCGCTACTTACTTTTCTTCGGACCAGGGGCAATAATAGCGTCTGCGACGATAGGGCAGGGGCAGCTCATACTCGGACCGCAGATAGGAGCATGGGCTGGATTTGATTTGCTGTGGATAATATCTCTCAGCATTGGCTCTTACATTCTTGCTTATGTTACCGCCAGATTTACGCTTTTATCTGGCATAAACATGGTTGACCTTTTCGCAATAAAAACAAAAAAAGGATTTCTCAACTGGGTGTTTATAGCAATAATAATTGTATTCGTTCCCCTTTTTGCCGCTGCGATAATAACAACCCTCGGCAAATCTCTTGAATGGATTTTCGGCTTCGGAAATTACATGGCATGGGGCATATCTTTTTCCCTCATTGCCCTCGCCCTTGTGCTTGGCGGGAGATATAAAATTGTTGAGCACACACAGGCTTTTTTTGTTGCAGTGCTTGCGATAGGCGCGATAGGCTCAATAATAGCAGTGAAGCCGGACATACTCAAAATCATCCCCCACTTTTTTATAATAAATATCCCGCAGTATCCTGATTGGGTTCCCCAGAACGTTAAGGCAACTCCTGTTCCTCTTGTAATGCTCGGCTACATAGGTACCCTAACAATAACAATAATAACGTTTGTTGGCTATTCAGGCTGGCTCAAAGTAAAGAGATGGGGAATTTTTAAGGGAAAAGAAGATCCTGAAAAATTTTCACGCAGCATGTTCGAACTCTTTGAGAAAGAGGGAAAAATAAATTATCTTCCCGATGATAGAAAGGAAATAAAAAAAGCCCATCTGCTTTTAAGACCATCTCTTGTTGACCTCTCCATTGCTTTTGTGGTTGTTGCAGTTGTTTCATCTGCTTATATGCTGGCAGGCACCTACCTGCTGGGGCCAAAGCATGTCCTGCCGTCCGATATCCATCTCATTGAGGAACAGGCTGTCATATTTTCCAATATTGCAGAGTGGCTTGTCCCTCTTTACAAAATAAGCGTATTCTTTGCTTTATTCGGAACAATATATGCGGGCTTTGAGGCAGCGTCAAGAATGCTTTATGAAACAATGGGTGCTGTTGTGCCAAAGTTGAGAAATGTGAAATACAAAAAATTCATGGTCATGCTTTCGGTGTATCTACTTGCCCTGGGTATCCCTCTCGCAATATCCGGCATATCAATAATACTCATGCTCAGCATCACACTGCTTTTTATAGGTGTGGTGGGCGTAATAATTTATGGAATCGGAGCAGTTTATTTAAGCCAGAAAATTTTACCACCAGAGTACAAAATGGGAAAGGCCGGCACAGCAATAGCAATTCTTGCCATAATATTCCTCATACTCCCCCTTTTACTCCTGTTAGTATAAAATCAAAGGTGGGGAAGAGGGTAAAAAATCCACATTATGGGTGGTAAAATTCACTCAATGGTGGAGGCATTTCTCCCTACCCTCTTGCCCCTTCATGTATATATGAGAAATATAACCTATGTATTTAATATTTTCTAATGATGCATTTTCATAATCTGTCGCTGTAAATGCACATTTTTTATATATCCGATTTAGATATGGGTTTTGAGGGCCCGTAGCTTAGCCAGGTGGAGCGTCTGGCTCATAACCAGATGGTCGCCGGTTCGAATCCGGCCGGGCGCCGGGCCCATTTATTATAATTTTAATTCTCGTAATTGAAATATGTTAAATCTAGGTCATGCCAGTCATCGAAATCGTTCATGCCATGGGAGCCATCTGAGTAGTCAACAAGTATGTACGTATAACCATAATTCATGCAACTTTTGTAAGGACGGTATTTCCAGTAATCTAATTTCCACGGGGAGATTGTATCGGGATTGTCCACTCCCGGATTGAATATATCGAGGGTATGCCCTGTCTCATGCATGAAAACACTGCCATACACTATAGCCCTGTCAACAAAGAACAGTTGCCTGCATTTATCCTCTATGTACTTGGTGGAAATCTGGAATTCATCTCTTTTTATGGTATATCCGTTGAATCCGCCATCATAAACAACAAGGGCGTAGTGAAATATGCCCTGCCTCCATTCGTTTTCGCCGTTGTGCAGAAAATATGTTTCGTAGTAGTCTTCCCTCAGCTTCCTCCCGCTTGTTTTTGCTGCAAATGGTATCATCTCCCCGCCGCCCATGCACCCATCATCAAGATGGTAAACAATATTGTGCTTATCATAGGCGGTGCGAAGTACATCCTTTGAACCATCTGGAAGCAAACTGGCAGGTTCACCGTTGGGGCCTGCCTCCATCTGGTCAACTTCTATGAACAAATCCTTTCTGAATGGGTCGGAGCCCCACTGGGAGGTGAGATATTCCTCCACATTATTCAGCCCATCTTCATCTTCATCGATATTGGTGTGGTTCTCCCATACAAACGGATCGTAAAGCCATACGTCCTCGACTTCGTCATTCCACCAGTGGAGTTGAAAATAGTGTCCCCATTTCCATTCCCATTCTATCGGTACGCCATCCCCATCAGCATCTTCTCCCGTGTTATCAACTTCGGGGTCTGTATGGTATATGTTTTCCTCTGTCCAGTAAGGTATGCCATCTCCGTCATAGTCATTCTGATAAATATCGAACCATATTTCGCAATCCCTGTTGCTCTGGTATATGCTATTGTCATCGCATCCATTTGCTCTCCCGTAGCCGCTCAAATCAGGGTAACCCCAGTATTCTTCGGGGGAATTAAAATCGTCGCCATACCAGTGTCCTGTCTTTATGCTGTACATGAGGTCGAGGTCGCGGCTTCCGGTATAATTGTCGTAGTTGTTATCTATATCGCACAACTTGTCACCAAGCGGGTCGGCATCCCAGAGCTGTATTGTTATATTTACAAATTCTTTATCATCTGGAACATCGAGCGAGACGCTCCAGTCAGGATTGACATATCTCTGATTTCTCCAGACAGGGCTTTTAAACTCCTCCCCGTTGATGAACACCTTTACATAAAAATCCGGGTCGCTGAATCTGTCTATCTCGTCGATGGTCCTTCCAAGATATTTCGTTTCCAGTGAGCGAATTTCCTTTATCTTCACGGTGACGGCAACATCATCCAGAGGGTCGTAATCCTCTGAGGTTTTCGTCGAACTAAAATTATTTCTCCCTTCCTTTTCCAGGAAAGTAAAGCCGTTCAGTGGGGCAGCAATCAATATTGCTGTTGCAACAGCCAGCAAAGCAATTTTTTTCATGTTTATGCAGTTTAAACCATTATAAAAATCTTTCAACGCCCAGAAATAGTTTTATATTTTGCAAGCGTTAAGCACATTAATGAAAGTGGTTCCCGATACCTCGGTAATAGTCGATGGAAGGATAACGGGGTTAATCAGAGCAGGCGAACTCGAAAATGCAGACGTACTAATCCCGGAGGCTGTTGTTGCAGAACTTGAGCATCAGGCAAACGAAGGGTTTGAAAGCGGCATAAGCGGGCTGAACGAGATAGTCCAGTTGCAGAATTTTCATAAAGAGGGTAAAATAAACCTTCGTTTCCTGGGCGAGCGCCCCTCCCCGGAGACGATATTCCATGCAGGCGAAATAGATGCAGTAATAAGAAAAGTATCTGAAGAAAGCCGCGCAGTGTTGTTCACATCAGACCGCCTGCAGGCTCATGTGGCTGAGGCGAAGGGGATAAAAGTTTATTACATCCGTCCCGAGCAGGAGGCGAAGGAACTGGAACTCAGAAAATTTTTTGATGAAGGTGTAATGAGTGTCCATCTGCGCGAGGGATGCGTTCCGTATGCCAAAAGAGGAAAGCCAGGAGAATTTGAAATTGTGAAACTCGGGAGGAGAAGGCTGAAAGAGAAGGAAATGGAGGAAATGAGCAGGGAGGTAATAGAGGCAGCAAAAAGGGAAAAAAACAGTTTTATTGAGATTGAAAGGAAGGGCGTTACAGTTGTGCAACTGGGCTCAATGAGAATTGTTATCGCACGTCCTCCTTTCTCTGACAGATTCGAAATAACTGCAACCCAGCCGGTGGTTAAACTATCTCTCGAGGATTATGGACTTGATGAAGAAACAAAGGAAAGATTATCTGATTACAGGAGGGGCGTAATTGTTTCTGGTCCGCCCGGCTCCGGCAAGTCAACATTTGCCCAGGCAGTTGCAGAATATCTGAAGGAGAAAGGGGCTATTGTAAAAACAATGGAAAACCCCCGTGACCTTCAGGTCAGCGATGAAATCACCCAATATGCCCCCCTGGAAAACAGCATGGAACTTACATCTGACGTACTCCTTCTTGTGAGACCCGATTTCGTTGTTTACGACGAGGTGAGAAAAAGTGAGGATTTCCGCATATTTGCAGACATGCGCCTTGCGGGGATAGGTCTCATAGGTGTCACTCATGCGAACCGTGCCATAGATGCCGTGCAGCGTTTGATAGGGAGAGTCGAACTGGGAATGATACCCCAGGTTTCTGATACGGTGATACATATAAAGGGCGGGAAAATAGAGCAGATACTGGAGTTGGAATTTACGGTCACACTGCCGTCGGGCATGGAGGACGCAGACCTCGCCCGCCCTGTCATAATGGTGAGGGATTTTCACACAAAAGAGCAACTTTATGAGATATACACCTACGGGGAGCAGGTTGTTGTTATGGCTGTTGAAGGAGAGAAGGCAAAAAATTCTCTGGAAAAACTTGCCGAAATGCAAATTCGCTCTATAATAGAAAGGTATGTTGATGGCAGGGTTGAAGTTGAGATGAAATCCAGCAATTCTGCTGTTGTGTATGTCGAGGAGAGAAACATTTCCCGCATAATAGGAAAGGCAGGAAAGACAATTTCCAGAATAGAAGAAGAAGCAGGCATAAAATTAAATGTGCAACCTCTCTCTTCGCCGTCAGAAATAGTCCCCTCCATCTTCAAAAGAAAAAATTACCTTGTCATACAGGCAGGCAGGGCGTACAGCGGCAGGGAAGCGGACATTATTGTGGATGGTAAGGTGATTTTATCGGGGAGTCTTTCACCTCAGGGAAGTATTAGAATAAGCAGGAAGAGCAAGCACGGAAAAGAGATAGTGAATGCCATAGCATCCAACAGTGAAATAGTGATGAAAGTGAGGTAAAATATGCCGGATGTTGTGACCTGTGTGCTTTTGCATGATGGAAAAATCCTTCTCCTGAAGAGAAGCGATAAAGTTGGTACCTACAGAGGAAAGTGGGCATGTGTTTCAGGATATGTGGAGGAAGGAGATAAAATAGAGGACAGGGCTTTCAGAGAAATAGAGGAGGAGACAGGATTATCAAGGGATAATTTAAAACTGGAAAAGACGGGGCAACCTGTTGGGTTTTTTGATGAGGCAGAGAAGAAGTCGTGGAGGGTGCATCCCTTCCTTTTCACTTCTGATACTGGCGATGTGAAAATAGACTGGGAGCATATCGAATATAGGTGGATAGAACCCTCTGAAATAGGAAATTACGATACGGTCCCGAAGCTGAAGGAAGTTGTGAAATCGCTCATATCTCGATAATTTTTATTTCGACTACCTGTTTTACCCACAATCTGGAAGAGGTTATTTTTCCATCATCGACATAGGCAATTCTGAGGGGACCATCATCAAAATTGTATTCTCCGTCCTCGGCATAAGCAAGAAGCATTGTCACGCCGCCTGCACCGCTTTCATTTCCGCTGGTATCGTAAGTCGTAACGTTGCCAAGAATTTCATCCATTGTATAATTTACCGAGTAGTTGTCTGAGGCTATTACCTGTATTTCATACTCCCCGGGAAGATTAAACTCGTCGAGAAACTTTATCATCCTCACTCCTGTGTAACTTTTAACGCCTTTGATGTCCCCATGTGAGGTTTTATACCCGCCTGTTCCTGTAAATTCATCAATTTTTTTCAAATCGGAAAGAGTGTAGTTATATCGCTCGTCGCCATAATACACTGTGAGAAGCACTTCTCCTCCAGTTTCTTTTCCTGAATTGCCCGAATGATTGCTGTATAGATTGTAATATGCAAAAACCCCTACCGCGACAAGAATTGCCACCACAAATATTCCCCCCACTATCTTATCCATATTTTTCGCCATATATCCGAAATCCTGGTTTATATATAAGTTTTATAGTGCTGCATCTGTTGTTCTCTCAGAACAATTTTGTCAACCGTTTACAATATATATAACTTCGAATATTATAAATACCAGAACACAATATTGAACACATGGGGAGGAAAGGTTATTCCATATATGAGGACACAGGCGACCTTCTCAAATTCATAACCTCCTCGGGTGTGAGGATTAAGATGATGATAGGTCTGATGGAAGGATGCAAAACCTCGGGGCAGTTACGCGATGAGATAGGAGTTAGTTCATCGACTGTCATACACGCTGCAAGAGACCTTGAAAAAGAAGGGCTGCTTGTGGAAAAAGAGGACGGATATCATCTTACATCTGTTGGAAGCGTTATATCCTCAAAAATATACGAATTGATAAGGACAATGGCAACCCTGGAGAAGCACAGAGATTTCTGGCTCAGTCATGATGTGGAAGGAATACCTGAAAAATTTCTTGACAGAATAGGTGAGATAGAAGATTATGAAATACTGACCTCAAGTGTCAAGGATATATTCAAGACACTAACTGTGTATGTTGAATTTACAAAGAAAGCAAAGAGATTCTACGGTGTTTCCCCCATATTTGTGGATGCGTTTGTGTCACTGGTGAAAAAACTGATTAAAAACGAAGCAGAGGTTGAACTGGTGCTCACAAGGGATGTTGTTAAGGAACTTGTGAAGAAAGATAAGAAAGGATTTAAGGAAATACTTTCAAATAATAAAATATCCATCTGGCAAATTAATGAGGATGTGAGGGTGGCTTTTACAGTCACAGATTCCATATTCTCATTGGGGCTATTCGGACTGGATGGAATATATGATCCGTCTCACGATTTGGTGAGTAGAGATAAAGGGGCGATAAATTGGGGTAGAGAGCTATTTGAATACTACAAGAGTCGGGCAAAAAAACTGGAATTGGAGAACATCTGAATTAATTGCTGCTCGACTCAGGGCGTTAATCTCGCTGCTGTTATTTTCACCTATAAACGTAGCTTTAAGTGGATTCTCCGTTGCTTACATTTCCTTCCTCCTTTCCGGTGTTAACCCAAATGCCTGCCTGATAAGCGCTTTTCTGATCACTTTCAGCGTCTATAATCTCAATCTCCTTACAGATAAAAAAGAAGATTCTCTGAACTTCCCGGAGAGGGAGAAATATTATATCAGCGAGGACAAGAAGTTAATCTTCATATCCATTTCCTTTTACACCCTGGCTTTGTTTATTGGTGGCTTTGTAAACCCGTTAAGCATATTCGCTCTCTCGATTCCTCTTCTCCTTGGCATATTCTACAGTGTAAGGATAAATGGTTTCAGGTTCAAGGACTATTTCATAGGGAAGAATGCAACTGTATCTCTATCATGGGCTATGGAAGCATCGCTTCTGCCTGCGGCGTTTTCCTTCAATAGTTCTGTTATAGCAATGATTTTCCTGTTCATTTTCATAAAGGGAATGATAAACACAATACTGTTTGATATCAGAGACGTGGAGGGGGATATAAGGGCCGGGGTGCGTACCATACCATCCATACTGGGGGTAAAAAACACAAGAAATCTGCTTTTTGCAATGAACACATTGCTGATAACATGGGTGCTATTTGCTTTTTACAATTCAATGTTTATTCTTTACATACCTGTTTTTGTTTTCTGTATAATTTACGGTTACTTTTACATAATTTATTTCTCAAGGAAGAGGGAGATACCGAGAACTCACTATGGGGTATTCATAGATGGCGAGTGGATATTCCTTCTCATGCTGTTTTTGCTCACTGGATTTTTTTAGTCCAAAACAATAAAATATGGTGATGCATTCCCCTATTTATGGCCCGGGTGGTGTAGCGGTAACATAAGGGACTGTGGATCCCTTGTCTCGGGTTCAAAAGAGAATATGCAGGGAGTTGCATTCTCATGAAAATCCCGGCCCGGGCCCTCCATCATTTTTCACTCTAAAAATTTCAAAAGGGGCGGGGGGAGAGGCGGCATTTAAACCACCTGGAGTAGAGAGCTAATCTTGTCCTCCCCCCAGTTTGCTATCTTTTTGCTATCATAATGATAATATTCTGGCAATATATAAAACTATCGATTTTTTTCTGTATTCTCATTCACTTTTCAGATAGCATTCTCATCAAAAAAAATATAAAGTTTATTATATCATTTAAGCAATATTTACACACAAAATGACCGATTTCATATATCTCGTGCCATCACTGGTGGCTGCAATATCACTTCCATCAGTTGCTTTTTATTTACTTACAAAAAAACCGAGGAGGATTTATGTTACAGTACTCTCCGCATTCTGCCTCGATCTGTTTTTGTGGAATATAAGTATTGCCCTGATAAATATACTTGGCGTGGAGAATCCCTATTCGGTAGTAATAGCAAAAATAGGTTCGGCAGGACTCATACTCGTTGCACCCATCATATTTCATTTTATAGTGGCATATACTGGATATATAAAGACCAAATTGTGGTACCCTCTCGTGTACGGTCCTGCATTTTTCCTCCTTCTCTCATTATTCACAGATTATTATGTCAAAGGAGTTACCGTCAAGGGCTTCGGAGTAGAACCTGTCTATGGTCCACTTCTGCAGGCAAATGATTTGATTGCACTGATAATCATAATATTTTCCACTCTTCTCATATTCAGATATTATAGAGAAAGTGCCGGCATAAAAAAATATCAGAGTTTGTATGTTTTTATTGCAGTGCCACTCTCCAGCATTCTTTCCTTTATAAGTTACGAGATTCTGAGTGTTTCCATGAACACGTCGCAGTTTCCCGTTGGCTCGAGCATAGATGTGGGAGTGGCTTATATTCTTGTGTACGCAATATTGAAATTCAAATTGCCGGTCGAGACGGCTGCAGAGGTGGACTTCCGCATTCTTGCAGAAACAGCGAGCGAGGGAATCTGCATCATCGATAATTCGGGCAATATAGATTATGCCAATTCTCACTTCTCTGAAATGGTGGGTGTACCAAATAAAAATATTGTGGGCGAGGAGTTCAGGAAATTCGTGCCCCGCGAATATCATGCCGAACTCAGAAAAACCATCCGCAGAACGATGAAGGGGGAAAAGTTAGCCAATGTGGATATGGAACTGAAAGGCAGGGGGGGAAACCTGAGTGTTGAGATAAATACGTCTCCAATTATAGTGAATGATAAAATCATAGGGGCTTTTGTGACCATAAGGGACGTTACCGAAAGGAAGAAAACGCAGGAGGAGTTGAACAGACAGAAAGTGTATTTCCAGGCACTTTTTGAAAGTTCACCTGAAGCAATTGTCTCTCTCGATAAAAACCATAATGTTCTCGATATTAATTCTTCATTTATAAAATTATTCGGATACACTCTCGATGAGGTTAAAGGCAAAAACATAGATGATTTCATACTGCCTCCCGAAAAAGAAAAGGAAGGAAGAGATATAACAAAAAAAGTCATAAGCGGAAATACGTTTGCCACCGAAACTGTCAGAAGGAGGAAGGATGGTTCTCTCGTTCCTGTTTCCCTGCTTGGCGCGCCGATATTCGTGAACGGCGAACAGGTTGGAATTTTTGGCATTTACCGCGATATCACCTCGCAGAAGGAGGCGGAGGAGGAGAAGGAATTTTACAACTCTCTTCTGCGCCATGATGTTGCCAACAGAAACATGGTCGTTCAGGGTAATCTCGAAATTCTTGAGAGTTCTAATCTTGAGGAGGAACAGAAAAATCTTGTTTCCAATGCGCTGAATGCTGCAAAGGCAAGTACGGACCTCATTAACAAAATAAGGGAGTTGAGGGCCGTGGAGGGAGATGAAGCACAACTCAAACCTGTGGCTGTGGACGAAAGCATATCGAGGGCAATAAAAACAAACATGCAGCAGGCAGAAAATTTCGGCGTTAAAATAAATTATAGGAAAAGTGGTGCAGTAATCAGGGCTGGCTCTCTGGTGGACAACATATTTTCAAATCTGATACAGAACGCGATTATACACTCAAATTGTAAAAATATAAACATATATTGCGACAGAGAAAGAAAATACGGAAAGGAATTCTGTAAATTGTCGATAGAGGATGACGGCAAAGGAATACCTGACGAGTTGAAAAATGATATATTCAAACCAGGCATAAAAAGAAGGGGAAGCCCCGGAAGCGGTCTCGGTCTCTATCTTGTTAAAAAACTCGTTGAGAAATACGGGGGATGGATGGAAATACGGGACAGAATAGAAAACGGCGAGAAAAAAGGCACCATATTCAATATCTATCTGGAGATGGCTTGAACCTTTTCAGGGGTTTGGATAGATGCCTTCTTGCCACAACGTCCACCTCATAAAATCCTGGCTTTATGCCCCTCTCCACCTTCTCAAAGGTCGCATCCTCCTCTTTTGCAGTTGTACCGCATTTTATGCATCTGTAACCCTTCCCCTTTCCAACTGATTTCATATGTTTGCCGCATTTCGTGCATATGGGATTTTCCTTCTTTTTATAAACTTCTGCGAGAGAATGTATTTCTATCTTTTCTATGTTAATCGTGCGGGGTTTATCTCTAACGCCGCCATATACTGTCACTCTGTCCCCTTTTCGAAGTCTTCTCACCAGGTTTCTGAAGCTCTTGGTCGGCTCATAGGCAGCACATTCTATCTCATTTCCATCGCAAAGAGAGAAAATGACATGCCCTCCCTCTATCGTCCTTGGTTCTCTGCATACCTCACCTGTAACAATCACAGATTCATATGCCACCACTTCCCCTATTTTCCTTCTATTGAGGTGTTCATCTGTTGCCTGGTTTGTTTCGAAAATCATCCATCTTTTTATTTTTCCTGAAACAACGTATTCCATAGCTTCTCTCAATTCTTGGTAATCATCTCCTCTTATACCATACATCACCGGGCAGGGAGAATTTGGCATTATCTGGACATGGCGGTTTATGTAATCATAATTATCAAATGTTTTTTTGAATTTTCTATCCATTCTCTTGACAGATTCTTCATCAACCCACCTCTCCCCACCATTACGGTAAGTTATTATCTCATATGTTCTGTCGCGGGGGCGCCATGATACTGCTGCCGAGGCTCCTATCAGTCCCCTCCCATTTTTGTACGGTATGTATAGCGCACCCATTTCATCAAGAACGTTCTTGATATCATTTATCTCCACAACGCTCCTCACTGCCTTTCTGTATAGCGAATAAGGGGGCTTTTTTTCTATGACAACAAGCCCGGGGTTTGTCTGCTCGCTTTCCATCATTGCCCTTTTTCGCACAATTTTATCAATTCTTTCAAGCACTTTTTCAGGTTCTGTCTTGCCGTCAGATATCTTTTTCTCATAGCAATATCTTTTTCCTTCAACATATCCAATCTCCGTCCTCCGCCCTCCCCCCCTGCCAAACTGGATTGCAATCGCCCCGTTTCCTCTTGTTTTCCACGGGATGTTTGGGTTGAGGCGGACAAGGCGCGGCATGCCTATTATGTCCATTCCGTCTTCATTCAGGGCTTTTATTATATCGCATGCAAGATGCGTGGTGCACATGCCTTCTCTCGAGTCGGTATCGTCTATTCCAAGCCACACAAATTTTTTATATGTGAAAGTAGTATTTTAGTTTGATGAAAAAGGAGCTGCTGGCAGACACGAGAGAGCTGTTAGCACGTGCAGGATTCTATGTATCGGACATATGCAACATACGCCCTTCGAGTTTCGACTTTGTCGCAAGGAGAGATGACACTCTGCTTGTTGTAAAAGTACTGAATAACATAGATGCCCTCAGCGAGGAGGTTGCAAATGAACTCCTCCTTCTTGCAAAGCATCTTGATGCCATTCCATTGCTCATAGGCAACAGAACAAGTTCGGGTCCTCTTGAGGACGAGACCCTTTATTACAGGTACAGGGTGCCAATAATAACCTATGGGACACTCAATGATTATCTCCACGGAATAATGCCAATTGTGACTGCAGCTCCTGGAGGATTTTATGCCAGCATGGATGGAGAAAGGATAAGGCAAATAAGGGAGGAGAAAGGTATCTCTATAGGGCAACTTGCAAGGGCTGCAGGTGTCTCAAGAAGGACAATAAGGATGTATGAGCAGGGGGAGAGGGCGACGGTGGAGGTTGCAGAAAAAATAGGTTCGTTCCTCGGAGAAGACATACTCAAACCGATTGATATGAAGGAATTCATAGAGAGTTATGAATTCGAGATAGAGAGGAGAATACACGACGATATGCTTTCCATGGTTGAGTCTCTTGGTGCATCCATTCTGCCAACCCTGCGTTCCCCTTTCAATGCAATATCTGAACTTCTGGACGATTTGCTTCTTGTGGGGACAAATAAGAGAAGGATTGCAGAGAGGGCAAGGATAATGTCAAACATATCAAGGGTGATGGAGCGGCATTCTGTATTTTTCATAGAGGCATCATCTAAAAAGAATATAGAAGGCATACCTGTTATAGATAAAAAGGAACTTTCAAGAATAGACGAGCCGCTCGGGCTGCTTGACCTCATCAGGGAGAGAGAGTGACTCTGAAAGTTGAATTGCTGGCGTACACCCCTGAGGGGGAGATTTTATCTGCCATGGCGGCAAAACTCACACATTCTAAAAGCAGCATTGGCGAATTGAGAAACAGTGACAAGGAGGAACTGAAGAACATTCTCAGATACGTCGTAAAGGCAGGTCATGAGAGCGTTATAGAGCATGCCTATTTCACATTTGGAATTTCTGGTGTTTCCCGCGCTCTCACCCATCAACTTGTGCGCCACCGTATTGCCTCTTACTCACAGCAGTCGCAGCGGTATGTCGAGAGCGAGATGGAATATGTCATTCCTCCGTCGATTAAAGAGGCAGGAGTTGAGGAGGAATACAAAAAAATGATGGAGAGTGCATGGGACGCTTATAACAAACTCAAGGAGAAGGTGCCTGTTGAAGATGCCCGCTACGTTCTCCCAAATGCCGCATGCACACAGATAATGGTTTCCATGAATGCCCGCTCTCTGCTGAATTTTTTTGAATTGAGATGCTGCCTCCATGCCCAGTGGGAAATCCGCCATCTCGCATGGAAGATGCTCGGGCTTGTGAAAAAAGTTGCACCTGTAATATTCGAGAACGCAGGACCACCGTGCAGGACAAAAAATATCTGTCCCATGAACAAGAAAGACTGCAAGTGGTACCCTGACAGTCATTCACTTTGAGTAAGGCTGAGAAAGCGGATGAAAATCAAAATTTACCCACGGAAACGGGAATCTCCAGCCCCAGATGGGTTTGGGAAGCAGGTGGGGACTGCCCCAGTAGTTGCCATTCCAGTCGTTCAAAGAAGGTTTTAGATTTCCCGGATAAATAAAGGTTGCATCCCTGCTGTTATCCACGAAGTTATTTTTTGTTATGGTGTTGCCGAAGGAGCCCACCCGAATGCCGATTGAGTTGTATAAAAAATCATTTTTTTGCACAGTCGTTTCATCACTTGAGGATGAAATGTCGATTCCATACTCATTGCGAGAAATAGAATTTCTTTCAATATTATTTTTCAGGCAGTTATAAGACAGGGATATTCCTCTATCGTTGTTTTCTATTGAGTTGTTTAATATTTTATTTCCGGAACTCTCCTGCCAGATGGTTATACCCTCAGCATTATACATTATGATATTTTCCGTTATCATATTGTCATAACTTCCGTAATCAAGATGAATCCCGTGCCAGTTATCTGCTATTGTATTGCCTGAAATGGTGTTATTATCAGACCATGTAGTTATTCCTCTGCTGTTGTTTTTGATCAGGTTAGCATTGATTTTATTTTTGCCGCTGAAAGGGGCGATATCCACCCCGGCATATCCACATGAGGATATATCATTTCCCCTGATATCGTTAAAAGTTGATTTAAAGAGGTTTATCCCAATCCAGTTATCTGATATTTTGCTCGAATATATTTTACATCTCTGGCTATTGAATAAAAATATCCCTACTGTTGTATTTGATATCTCCTGATTTTTTATGGTGATATTGGAACAGTTAACAAGAATTATCTGCCCCGCATCTTTTTCCAATTCTATATCTGAAGCATTTTCAATATATGCAAGAGGTTTACCGTTTACTGTATTATTCCTTACCCTGTTTGAATGGTATTCGTAGAAATATTCAAGACCTGAACCGTAAAACGAGTTGTTTTCCACCACATTTCTATTTCCAGAGAGAGACATGCCGTTATGTGTCTCCGATATTATTGTATTGTCTGAAAAATAATTCCCTGTCCCGCCCAAAAAAACACCTGATGAAAATTCTATTTCGTCTATTGTGTTGTTTATTATTAAGTTCCAGTTCGAATTCGATATCCATATGCCAACCCCGTATTTTGATGTTATATTGTTTCCTCCCAAAATATTTTGGGAGCCATTTCCCATGAATATCCCTGTCCTGCAATCGAAAATTTTGTTATTCTCTACCACACTCCCTGTAGCCCTGATATTTATTCCATCCCCTGAGTTATAAATTATGTTATTTTTTATATCTGATTCATACATGCAGTAAATACCTGCATCGCTTTCATTCCTTCCGCTATTTGTTACCGTAAAATTGCTGATAGACGAGGGCGCTTTTATGGTTATGACACTTCCTTCCCCGCCGCCGTCTATTATTGTACTTTCGGCATTTTCCCCGACCAACGAAATTTGCTTTGTTATTACAATATGCTCGTGGTATGGGGCAGAATCATCATAAACATATATGGTAAAGCCGTCGCTTGCATTATCTATTGCAGATTGGATGGTGGTGTAATTCCCTGCGCCTGAGCCACCAACATGCAACACTTTCCCCAAACCAATGCTTTCGGGACTGCCTCTCACCATTAAAGATGCCAGGAGAATAAAAATTACAGTTATTGTCTTCAAATAATTCATCATGCCTAATCCTGAGCAGACATATAATTTTTCTTACGCTATGAAAAGCATTTATATTACTCTTATATTTGTCAGAGAAGATGCTGATTCCAAAACGCCGCCGTTTAATAAAGGCAGAGGCAGAGACAAACCCCAATTACGGGAAACCGCCAAAAAGAAGAAGTGTTGAGGAGAGCATAGAAAACGGAGTGGTGATAGTTGACAAACCTGCAGGTCCCACATCCCATCAGGTGAGCGCTTGGGTAAGGGACATTTTCGGTGTGGAGAAGGCGGGGCATGGCGGCACGCTTGACCCCAATGTGACGGGCGTTTTGCCAGTTGCACTATCAAATGCAACAAAGGCAATTGGCTTACTTCATTCTGCAGGGAAAGAATATGTGGCGGTTATGCGCCTTCATGGCGATGCAGGAGAGGAGGAAATAAGGAAAGCGTGCAATCGCTTTATTGGAAAAATACGCCAGACGCCACCCAGAGAAGCGGCCGTGAAAAGAGTTGAGAGAGAGCGTGAAATTTATTATCTTGATATAATTGAAATAAAGGGGAGAGATGTGCTTTTCAAGGTTGGATGCGAGGGTGGGACATATATAAGGGTGCTTTGCGAGGATATTGGGAAGGTGTTGGGGTGCGGTGCCCACATGCACGAGTTGAGAAGGACGAGAAGCGGCATTTTTGAAGAAGAAGATGTCCATACGTTGCATGACATTCTCGATGCGTATATATTCTGGAAAGAGGACGGTGACGAGGAAATAAAAAACATTATAAGGCCCATGGAAGATTTACTTTCCCATCTGCCCACTGTGGTTGTAAGAGATTCGGCTGTTGATGCGATATGCCACGGTGCATCACTTGCCCTGCCTGGCATTCTGCAGGTTGATACGGGCATAGAGAATGGCACAGTTGTTGCAGTCAAAACATTGAAGGGAGAAGGCGTTGCGATAGGCACTTCTCTCATGTCAACAAGGGAAATGATGGAAAGGGATGCAGGCATTGCAGTTAACACGACAAGAGTACTGATGAGAAAGGGAACATATCCGCCAATGTGGAAGAAAAAATAAAATGCTGAGGTAGCCCAGCCCGGAACGGCGCAGGCCTGGAGAGCCTGTGGGGCTCTGCCCCTCGAGGGTTCAAATCCCTCCCTCAGCGTAATTTTTATCTCACCATATCTCCAAAAGCCTGAGAAGGTCTTTCACTACCTTGGGGCTTACGTCTGAAAAATTGAATTTGGATTTCCCGCCTGACCACTTTATTATTAATTCATGGGAGTTAATATCCTCATTTGAAGAATCCCTCCTTATTTTTATGGATTTTACCCGATTCCTGTCAATGGAAAAATTGCCATTTGTTTCTGCAATTATATCTGCAACAGGCATTGAAAAGTATCTTTTATACAGATTTATGCCTGCTGTCATTGTTGCGCCCATGCGTTTGAGGCGCCCTGCTCCCTGCTCTTTCAATTCGTCTGAAACTCTTTTTGATTCTTCTTTTATCATGCTGCTTGTGAGTTGAGCCACGATAATGCCTTTGTCGGTTGCAACTAAATTGTACATTTTCTGCCCGAAAACACCACTTTTAACATTAGGGATAACTCCCAGAATCTGTTCTTCATTCATAGAAATAACCTTAAATGTAACCGATGTGATGTTTTAATATTTGCCATCTGAAAAATTACCGTGAGATTGCAAAGTGTAGTCAGGTTTTTATTAAAAGAATGGATTGGTGATGGAAGTAAACAATAACTCGACTTCGCAGTTTTTATCCCGTCAATCCAAGCCTTTCTAAATCGTCTTCACTCCATTTTGCTTGTTCTTCTATCATGATTTTCAGTAGTTTCTGAGGAAATGTTTGACTTCCCTTATGATATGAAAGAGTAACTCTTTTCCCATCTGGATGCCTAAAAATTTTATGGCTTCCTGATTGCCTAACTAAAGAAAAAAACCATCTTTTAGTAAAGCCAAAGCAAATTTTCTTGCCGTTAGACCCCTCAATCTGGAGTAATCTACTGCCATCTAAACGGTTACAGAAATAAAAGGCTCTGGAGATATCTTTGCTCCTCTCTTTCTTAGATCTTCTTCGAGTGAGTTTAACTCTCCGCATTCTTCCATATCTTCCAATACAAGTCTGACAACTTCCTCTAAGTTTATTATTGCTTCTTCCCTTGTATTTCCCCAAGTATCTCCTCCTCTATCTTTCAGTTCAGGGATGTATGCTGCCCACTTTCCCTCCACTTCTTCAACTGTTGCCTTGAAAGTATATGTCTTCATTATGTTTTTTTATTCATATTCCATATACGTAGCTTTCTGTAAAGGGCATGGCAATGTATTATGAAATTCGCATCATAAAAACAAAAAATGCGGGCGCCGGGATTTCCGAGCATGCAGCGAGGAAATATGCCTTGCTCGCAGGGCATGCATTCGAACCCGGGCAGTGAGCTTGGAAGGCTCAAATCCTAACCGCTAGATCACGCCCGCATCAGTAGGCAATATGGAATTTCAATTTAAATAATTTGGTTTTGTCCTGCATCAGAGCATTTTGCTTATTTCCTTGTATCGGTCATAAGAGAAGACAGGTCCTTCAAGGCATACATATATCTCGCCGCCTGCAATGCAGTGCCCGCATTTTCCCACGCCGCATTTCATTCGTCTTTCTGCAGAAACAGAAACCTGAATGTCATTTATTCCCTTTTTCTTCAACTGCTCAACTGTTGGCTCGAACATTGCAGGAGGACCGCATATGACCGCAAATGAATCATCAGGTATTTCTTCATTCTCGACCAACTGGCTAACAAATCCAACATGTCCGTCCCATCCATCATCTGCCCTATCAACAGTGATTTTAACGTCTGCCATTTCCCTCCATTCTTCCAATTCGTCTTTGAAAATAATTTCTTCCGGTCTCCTTGCGCCGAAAAAAATGCTTATGTTGCCAAATTTATCTCTTTCGGCAAACACCTCCTTTATCAGACTTCTCAGAGGAGCAAGCCCTATCCCGCCTGCTATGAAAATCGGGTTGAAACCGTACATCTGCTCTATCGAAAACCCATTTCCGTATGGTCCCCGTATCCCCACAATATCGCCTGCTTTCATCCTATGGATTTTTTCTGTCAGCCGTCCCACCCTCTTGATGCAAAGTTCGAAATATTCTTCTGTGGAGGGCGGGGAGGTGATGGAGATGGGCGCCTCGCCAAACCCGGCAACGCTTATCTCCACAAACTGACCTGGCTTGAATGAAAAATTCTTTTGCCTGCTATCATCAGAAAAACGTATCCTGTATAACTTTGTATCATTCGTTAGGGCTTTTATATCCACAAGTTCGGCAGGGGAAGGAAGAAATTCATTATCCATAACAATCAGGGGTATATGCAAATTTATTTTATATCTTTTTAGATTCCAAACAGGTCTCCGCAAGCCAGCGAAAGCAGCAGCGCAAGGAGGATGGCAGGCGCCATGGGATGCGACCTGAATATGTATACATAATCGCAGAACTCTCTCAATTTTTCTATTTCCTCATCTGTAATTCCAAGATGGCTGGGCGCTGCAATTATTTCGTCAAAATCATCATTCCCCGGAAAAATCTTCAGCAGGAGGGAAGGCTTTTCCGCTATACGGACAACCTCTCCATTCCTTTTTCCTATCCTCTCTGCAAGCATCTCCCCCCGGATTTTATCAGACACCTTTACCTTCTTTCTGTAGGGCAGGAGGGAGGCGACCGCATCTGCTGAAAACGCAAGGCAAAAAACAGAGATAAGCAGTGAACGGGTGAGGAGATAAGATACGCATGCAATCCCAACTGGAAGGGATGCAAAAAAGATTTCTTTTCTTTTCTTCTCTTTCGCCGTTTCATACACTCCCGAAATGAAAAATTGCATGAAGGTAGATAGAGCAAGCATCAGGAAAAATGTAGGTATGAAAGAATTTCCATCAGGAAACAGCGGAATGAGAGAAACTATGCCCATCAGCAGTTTTGCATCTCCCCCTCCGAAAAGCCCGCCCCTCCACATGAACCATATTAGCAGGAATGAAATGGCGAGAGGAAAAACAATCAGAATCCATGGAGAGCCGTAAAAAATTCGAATTGCCGAAATTGCAAGCCCTGCGCCTATCATCGGCATTGTAAGCCAGTTTGGTATCTCCCTTGTTTTTACATCAAAACAGGAGGCTGCGAATGTACCCGCAACTGCAATGGCATTTGCAATAAAACTCATTTCGCTGTTAAACATGCCTCTTCTCCCCCATGCCAGCTCAATCGGGGACGCACCTTTATTATACGAACAGATTCAGAGATATCATCAACTATGAGGGCAACTCCCTTCTCACTTCCCACTTTTTTCAGCGCCTCTCCCATCTCTTCTTTCATATATGTCGGGCGCACCCTGTTAAGGGCATCTATATCCTCCTGCGAAGTGAGACGGTGGCATATTATTATGTCGCTGTGGGACATGACCTCCCCGTCCAGAGCGCCTGGCCTCTGGGTCGCAAGTATGAGGGACAATCCTGGCTGCCTGCCCTGCCTCATCCATTGATTGATGAGAATATCTTTTGAAATGCTTTTTTCACGGGGCAAAAATAGCTGCGCCTCGTCTATCGCCATCCAGACAAGTGGGAATTTTTTCTTCTCACCTGCCCTGCCTTTTATGATTTTTTCCTCGTCTTCTTTCCTTTCAATAACTCTTCTTTCAAAAATCTTTCCTGCCATAATGGAAACGAGAACCTTTTTCAATTCATCGGAAAAAGAACTCATGTCAATTACAGTGATTTCTCCTGCCCTTACTATGTCTTCTATTGCCATCCCTTCTGTATCAAATAGATTCCAGGATGAAGCCATTCTGAAGAAGTTCTCGCATGCGCCTTTCACATGGTCGCTTGAGGAACCATCATTTCTTATGCATTCCACCACCTCCTCCAGGGAATAGTTCTTTCCCTCAAGTTCATTTATTGCCCTTGAGATGGCAACCCCAAGTGGCTCGACCATTTTCACACCAAAAAGATGGCACCACTGGTATGCACTCAATTCAGATGCTTTTATGGCGAATTTACTGGCAGGCAGCCCTATTTTTCTATATTTCTCCATGTTTCCGGCAGAGCTGAGCAGGGTGATTTTCATTCGTGATGGAGATAGCCCCCATCTTTCGAGAACGTTTTTCTGCTTACGGTTTTCAAAAAATGATGTCCAGTAAATGCCCAGGGTGTCTATGACAACAACTCCTAGATTCTTCTTCACGGGATTATCCATCCTATATAGTTCTTCCATGATAACTCCCATTGTGTACGATTTCCCATAGCCTCTTTTTCCACATATCAGAATAACATGCGGCTTTGAGCCATCTATATAAACCTCTGAACCGAGAGAACCGTCAATGGCATAATACCTTCCTATGTTCAGAATGCATTCATTGCCTCTCCCGAGCACATGCAGCCTTTCAGATATACTGCTTCTTTTTTCAGCATCTGAAATGCTGAGCGGCATCAAAAAGTATATAGGCAAATTATTGATTAAATTTTGGGAAGGGGCATGCCATGTAACTATACTACCGTAAAAGAAGGTAGCTTGAAAGTTGCAGTGGCGGATTGCAGAGGCTGCGGAGCTTCTTCTATACTTGATGCAGATTGCAGAAGGAACATTTTTGAAATGCTGGGAAATGAGGCAAATGTGGGCAGACTTGTTCTGAACCACTCTCTCGTGAAAGTTTTTGATGGTTCCTCTCTCTCATTTTTACAGGAACTGGCAGATTTTGTCAGGGAGTTGAAAAGATATGACCTCGAAAAATTTGGTGTGAAATGCCGTTCATATGCCGAAAAAATGGAAGAAATAAGGCAGATATCTTCATCAGACCCCGTAAAAGCATTTCAAATGTTGAGGAGCGAAATGAAATCCCTTAGAAGAAAAAATTTTGTTTCGGCAGACAGAGATGAGGAGGAATGCAGGAGAAAATATGCATCATTCATTTCCGAAATTTTTGAGAAAAGCAGTTTGAGTATAAGAATAGTGGGGAGCAAAGATAGCGAATTTTATTACAGGGAAAAAATGCAGCCATATGTGCGCCCCATGTTTTTCGACACATATATAAAAATGGTGCCGCCACCGGATGCAGTATTTATTAAAAAATACGAGGTCAGGAGGGAAGGAGGCCGTTCCCTCAAAGTCTCCCTGTATTCTCTTTCCTCTCGCCCCGAGAAACTTTATTTTATAATCCCTCCGGAATACAACCTGCCCTTGGAAGAACTGGAGATACTTCAATCGGTGAAAGAAAAACTTGTGCACCACAGGCCCGAAACCTCATCTTTCATGGAACCTGAAAATGCAAGAGAATACTTTCTCCGATTTGCAAGAGAAAAGATAGGGAATGTTGCAAACAGGATGGGGATTGAATTAAGCCGTGAAAAACTCGAATCCCTTTCAGACATATTCGCCAAATACACCGCGGGGCTTGGTATACTGGAAGACCTTCTCCTTGATGAAGGCATTCAGGACATATACATAAATGCACCTGTCGTTAACAATCCTCTCCATATAATTCTGAACGGAGAAGAATACACGTCCAATATCTATTTTTCAGAGGGAGATGTGGAAGCCCTTTCATCCCGCCTCCGTAGTTTGAGCGGCAGGCCATTCTCAGAAGGCTCGCCTATACTGGACATGGGACTTGACATATATGGTGCAAGAATCGCTGCGATTTCCCCGCCGCTTACATCAAAAGGTGTGGCATTTGCGATAAGGAGGCATAGCGCCATGCCATGGACACTTCCAAAATTCATTCATTACAGAATGCTCTCTCCAATGGCAGCGGGATTGCTGAGTTTTCTTGTAGACGGGCAGGCGTCTATACTGATAGGCGGCAGCCGCGGCTCAGGAAAGACCTCGTTGCTTTCAGCCCTTCTTCTTGAGATACCCCAGAGATACCGCATCCTTACAATTGAGGACACGCCGGAATTGCCTGTCGGGCAACTCCAGAGATTGGGCTATAAAATTCAATCTCTCATAACCCGACCTGTAACTGCTGTTGAGGGGGGAGTTGACCCGGAAACTGCTCTCAGGACAGCATTGAGACTCGGCGAATCTGTTCTCGTCATAGGTGAGGTCAGAGGAGGGGAAACAAAGGTGCTTTTCGAGGCAATGAGGGTTGGGGCGGCAGGAAATCTGATACTTGGCACAATTCATGGCGCAACTACAGGGGATATTTTTGAGAGAATAGTGCATGACATAGGCGTAGCACCAACTTCATTCAAAGCGACAGATGCAGTCGTCATAGCAGCCCCGATAAGAATAGGTGGAGGAATGGAGAAGAAAAGGAGGGTTATACAGATATCGGAAGTCACCAAAAGCAGATGGGGGGAGGCAGATGCCGAGAAAATATTTTCCGATATGATGGTTTATAATCCTGCAAAGGACGAGATAGAGGCAACAGATCTGCTGGACATGGGGCAATCTGAGGTGGTAGGAAAAATTGCAAGAGAATGGGGGATAAACATAGAGAAGGCACTCGAAAACATAGCACTACGTGCAAGAATAAGAAAAAAGATTGCAGAGTTGGGAAGGGTGAAGAACGAGTTGCTGGAGGCACAATCTGTTCGCGACTGCAACAACGCCTTCTGGGTGATAACAGAGGAGAGCAGGAGGGAGCACGGCATTCCGGATTATGAAGAAGTGGAGAGAAAGTGGATGGAATGGTTCATGAGGTATGCGGGAAAGATAAGATGACATGGTTTGAAAAACTATGCAAATTTTCTGCGCAAATCCTTTTACGTGCAGTGGGAGACATTGAATCATTCAGGAAAAAAACAGAAAGGGCGGTATCAGAAGAATTCATTGAATCGTTGAACTTTACCGGGATTGAGGTTGAGCCGTATGAAGTGATACTTGCATCTTATATGGGTGCAATAATCGCACTTTTGATTTCAATTTCAGTAGATATTGCAATATTTTCCTTCTACAATTTTTCCATTGCAGAGATGGACATGCTCACCATTGTGCTGATGATTGCGATGAGCATGGGACTGCCGCTGTCTGCCCTCCACTTTGTCAGCGAGTACCCGAAAATAAAATCAAAATATATGAAGATTCATTCTCTGGGCGACATACCGGAAGTGCTGAGTTACGTGGTGATGTATCTGAAAATCGTACCAAATATTGAGGGCGCTGTAAGATTTGCCGCAATGAATTCCAGCACTTCTCTCGGTAGAGATTTTAGAAAACTTGTGTGGGATGTGGAAGTAAGAGTTTACAGGAGCATCGATGATGCCATAACTTCATTTGCGAATTTATGGGGGAGATGGAGCGACTATTTTAAGAGGGCTGTGCATCTGATAAGAAGTGCTGTCAGGAGTGCAAGCAGGGAAGAAAGGAATATGTCACTTGACAGAGCACTGGATATAGCAATGGATGGCACAAAAAGCAATATGATAGATTTTGCAAATAGAATACATCAACCAACTCTCGTACTGTATTCAATAGGGGTTATGATACCTCTTGCATTGATAGGAATGATGCCTGCTGTCTCTCTTATAGGTTTGAGAGTCTCCATATTCCAGATTTTTATCATTTATGATATTATGCTCCCTCTCGCCCTTTTTACATATCTGAGAAAAATACTGCTCTCAAGACCAGCGACTTTCAACCCCCCTGTTATACCCGTAAGCCATCCTGATGTGAAAAATATTAACAGAAGGAAAAATATGATGGAAGCCCTGGCAGCAGGTTCGATAATATCAATTCCGGGAGCGATCTTCATTGCCCCCTCTTTATTTCGCCATGGTGCCATAAGTTCTCTGATAACAAGCATAAACTCTTTTGTTCCTGCAACCCTCTTCATATTGTGGGGCATTGCGTCCTCAATCTCTATATACTGTCTTAAAACCTATGCTCCCTACAGAAAGATTAGAAATGAAATAAGGGAAATGGAAAAAGAATTCAGCGATTCCCTCTACGTGATAGGAAAAAGAGTAGAGGAGGGGAAACCACCAGAGGAAGCATTTCACCATGCATCAAAAACAATGGACGGCTCCAAAATGGGGGAAATATTCTCTCTCACTTCCTTCAACCTCACATCGATGAGAACAAATCTCCACAGCGCGCTTTTTGACAAAAAATTCGGCTCACTCCGCCATGTATATTCCGATAGAATCAGAGCAGTGATGCACCTTCTCGTCGAGGGAGTGAAAAAAAGCCATGCAGAGGCAGGCGCTGCAATTGTAAAAATCGCAGAACATCTGAAGCAACTTCAGGAAGTGGAAAACGGCATTAAAAAATCACTGGGGGTGCTGACTTCTTCCATTCGCTCAACAGCCACCATTTTTGCACCAATGATTGCCGGCATAACGCTGGGCATTACAAAACTTATATCTGTTGTTATCGGAAATATGGATATGGAAAGCATACCGGAAAATAATTTCATTTCAAACTCCTCTAACTTTTCATTCAATGCCAGCCCCGAATATTTTGTGCTCGTAATAGGCATATATGTGATTCAACTTGTGTTGCTACTCATAAGATTTGCAAACGGAATAGACGAAGGCGATGACAAAATAGAATACATGTACTCTATTGGAAAATCAATGCCGCAGGCGATTGCCATATTCAGCATTGTTACGGTCATGTCTATGATGCTGTTTGAGGGGCTTGCCCCATAACTGCCCAAGTTCCTCGTTCATACTCCCGCTTCTGTATCCGGAAAGGTCAAGTGCTGTATATGTAAATCCTATTTTTTTGAATCTTTCAATTATTTCATCCCTCATTTCAAGAATTTTTTCGAAATCTTCTGCCGGAACCTCTATTCTTGCAATACCTCCGTGCACCCTGACACGAATCCTTTTGGTTTCTCCAAGAGAGTTTTGAAGGAATTCTTCTGCTTTTTCTACCATATCGATCTTCTTTGCAGTTATTTCCTCGCCATATGAAATCCTTGTTGCAATGCAGGAATTCGAAGGCTTATTCCATACGCTCAGCCCTATAGAACTTGAAGCAGATATAACCTCTTTTTCATTAAATCCTGCGTCCAGAAGAGGATGCCATACCCCCTCCTCATCTGCCGCCCTGGTTCCTATCCTGGTTTCATCTTTCATATCGTCAATTGTAGTACCATCCGCCAGAATATCAAAGCCTTTGCTTTTCGCTGACCCTCTCACCAATTTTATCATATTTTTTTTGCAGCGGTAGCATCTTCTGTTATCATTTTTCGGGATGTAATCACTCTTTATTACAATGTGTTGGATGCCTATCTCCTTTGCCATTTTCTCTGAATTTTTTAATTCTTTCCTCGAGAATAAGGGGGAAGAAATTGTGAATGCTGCAGTTTCTATTCCCGCATCTATCGCTGCCTTCGCCACCAGGCAACTGTCCTTTCCTCCCGAAAATAATACTGCTACCTTCCTTCTGCTCTTCATCAACCCGACTAAATTAAAATAGTTGCTCATGGCACTGTCTTTTGCCTTTCCTGCCATAAGGTATGTGGGATGAGAGAAGGACTATGCCTTCATTATTCCTGCAAGGAAGACGCCGAGTGCTATAAGTCCGCCTACGATGCCCCCCACCAGGGCTACCACGCCTGCTTTGACAGTCTCCCAGCCCCATCCGCCTGTCGTCCATATACCGTCTGTGTAGTTCCAGAAAAGAATGCCTACCACAATGCCTATCAGAAGCAGTACCGCGCCTATTGCCCTGCTCTTGCCGGAGCCAAAGTATGCGGTAAATATTCCCGCAATTACTGCGCCTATTGCAAACACCAGCATACACATACTCACAAACACATCCAACATACTACTTATTATCATTTTCTCTCCTCCTTAAAATTTTGTCCCGGTTAGGGTTTTTGTATCCGCCACTCCCTCGATTGCTCTTATCTTATCCACGACAATCTTTCCCAACTCATCGAAATCCTTTGCTTCCACCTTAGCTATAAGATCGTATTCCCCGAACAGGGGATGCAACTCTATGATTTCATCTATCTTCAGAAGTTCACTGTATACCTCATGTTCCTTCGCAGGAGCCGTAGAAATCAAAATAAATCCCATAGCCATTTGCTCACCTAAAATGTTATCCTTATTTTGCTTATTAACTTTTCCATAGGATAGTGGCGGGCAAAAAATCGAATAAAAAATATAGTGGCACATCATTCAATTAAGTGGACAAAATAAACTTTGCGGCGATGGGGACTATATTCAAAAAAGAATTTATGGACACGGTCAGAAACAGATGGCTTATTGCCATGACCTTCATTTTTCTTCTGCTGGCTGTGG